>JBAYOX010000163.1:0-4743 GCA_041678025.1 Aminobacteriaceae bacterium | reverse complement strand
GACTTTGTGCCAGTTGACAATGACTGAATACCGCCGCAGGATGCCGAACACGTTAGCCCGGCTTAACTCCCTCGAAGTGGGAAGGATCGCCAGCGACGAGCCGCTGAGCGCGCACAGCTCGTGGAGGATTGGCGGAAGGGCCGACATCTTCGTGCAGCCTTCGACCGTCGAACAGGCGGTGACACTGCTGAAGTTCGTCCGCGATGAGGGGGTGCCCCTGGTAGTCATCGGCATGGGGACCAACCTGCTCTTCGCCGACGAAGGCTTCAGGGGCGTGATTATGAAGCTGGGAAGGCTCTTCTCAGGCGTTTGCATCGATGGCGTCTCTGTGTGCGCCCAGGCCGGACTGTGGGTCCCGCGCCTGGTCAAAAACCTCGCATCCGCAGGCCTTTCCGGCCTGGAGCACGCCGCGGGCATACCTGGTTCCGTCGGCGGGCTTGTTACGATGAACGGAGGCAGTCTGCGCCGCAGCGTGGGCGAGAGCATCACCACCGTCACGGCCGTCAGCCGAGAGGGGCGGATGCGCGTCTTCACGGCGGAGGAGTGCGGCTTTTCGTACAGACGCTCGGTTTTCCAGGACAGCGACGAGAGATGGATAGTCCTTGAGGCCAGCATGAAGCTGGCTCGGGGTGAACGCGGCGAGGTGAGGGCGGAGGTCCTGCGGATAATGGAGGAGCGAAGGCGGAAATTCCCGCTCAGGCTGCCCAACTGCGGCTCCGTCTTCACGAACGATCCGAAGGTCTACGAGCTCGCTGGTCCCCCCGGAAAGATCGTGGAGGAGACTGGTCTAAAGGGGCTGAGCGTGGGCGGCGCACAAGTATCGCACCATCACGCAAACTTCATAGTCAACACAGGAGGAGCGACCGCCGGGGATGTACTCTCCCTGATAGGAGAGGTCCGCAGGCGGGTCCACGGACGCATAGGAGCCTGGCTAGACTGCGAGGTGCGCTACGTCAGCCCGGACGGCGCAGTCGCCCCGGCCTCCGAGGCGTGCGGCGATCCTTGACTCAAGTGATTAAACATCGCTCTTCCCGACATATTACTCCGCCGAGGTTGTTTTTCTCTGCGCGTTTGGTATACTCTCTCATACAAAAATATCGGCACTCACCGGAACCCCCGATGAGGTCCGCGTAATTTACGGGAGGTTCTGCTAGTTATGAACGAAGGCTTTCGAATTGCCATTGTCGGCGCGGGGAACATTGGTCAGAGCATCGCAAAGGGGCTTGTTCAGTCCGGTCACTTCAATCCGGGCAGGATAACCCTGACAAGGCGTCGCGCGCATCTGCTGGAGGAGTACAGGGTTCAGGGATTCAGCGTCACCGACGACAATATAGCCGCTGTGAACGACTCGGACGTGGTCATAGTCTCCGTCGAGCCCCAGATAGTCGACGGGGTCCTTGGTCAGATAGGTCCGGCGCTCGACTTCGACAGGCACATACTGATCTCCGTGGTAACGGGTATCTCCATCAGGCAGATCGAGGATAGAGTTGGGAAGCCCATTCGTGTAGCCAGGGCCATGCCAAATACGGCCATAGCGGTCAGGGAGTCGATGACCTGCATCGCGAGCAACGGGCCGGACGACAGGGCGCTTGAGATGGCAAGGGAGCTATTCAACGATGTCGGAAAGACGCTCCGAATCCGTGAGGAGGACATGCTGGCCGCGACCGCCCTCGGGGCGTGCGGCATAGCCTACTTCCTGCGTGCTGTGAGGGCCGCCTCGCAGGGCGGGATAGAGGTCGGGTTGTCGGCGAAGAACGCTCTTGCCATGGCGGTGCAGACGGCGAAGGGCGCGGCCTGCCTGCTCTCTGTCGGCGGCGCTCACCCGGAGAGCGAGATAGACAAGGTAACCACGCCGAACGGTTGCACCATCTCGGGGCTTAACTGCATGGAGCACGAGGGGTTCAGCTCTGCGATGATCCGCGGTATAACGATCTCAGCGGAGAAGGCCGCTAGGCTGTACCGCGAGGGGCAGGGTTAAGCCGCACCCGGGGCCTTCTTCGCTGTTTATCAGGCGGGAGCCGCCTCCAGTGTCAACGTGCTGCGCATCTCCCTTCGGAAGAAGAAGAGCGTCACGAAGAACGACAGTGAGTCGGCAACGGGAAAGGCCAGCCACACTCCGTCCGTTGAGGCGAGCAGAGCGGGCAGAGTCAGCACAAGAGGGATAAGTAGTAGCACCTGGCGCGACAGGGAAAGTATGAATGCCGGGCGTGCCTTGCCGAGGGCCTGAAACATCGCCGAGCCGACAGTCTGAAAGCCGATGAAGAAGAAGGCTCCTGTGATTATCCTCATAGCGCGCGTACCCTCCACGATGAGTGTTTGGTCCGTGGTGAATATGGCGAAAATCTTTGCGGGGAAGATCTGGGTCGTCAAAAATGCGCAGAACGCGAGCAGGGTGGCGCTTGAAAGAGCGAGTCCGACGACGGTGCGCGCCTGTTTTATCCTCCCCGCTCCGTAGTTGTACCCCAGGATGGGCTGGAAGCCCTGAGCGATCCCCATCATCGGCATGAAGAAGAACGACAGTCCCCTATGGATGACTCCGTAGACCGCGACGTGAAGGTCCCCTCCCCACCTGATCAGTGCGGCGTTTATCAGCACCATGGACAGACTCCCCGCCGCCATTCGCGTGAACTCCGACAGGCCGATCGCTGTTATCTCGCGCAACAGTGACAAACGGGGGATCAGATAGCGGGCCTTTATCCTCAGGCTGCCGCGTCCGCTGCAGAAGTAGCCGAAGATCCAGATGAACATCGTGAACTGGGAGATAACGGTCGCGGCCGCCGCGCCCCACACTCCCAGTCCAAGGACGAAGATGAATATGGGGTCGAGTATGATATTCAAAATGGCCGAGATCAAGAGCGAAGCCATGGCTATCCTGGCCCGTCCCTCGGCTCGCGCCATGTGGTTCCCGGCCATGCCGAACATCTGAAAGGGCATACCGAAGAGGATCACGGACAGGTAGTCCCTGGCGTGGGGCAGGATGTCCGGGCTGGCGCCGAACAGGGAGAGTATCTCGTCGATGAAGAGCATCGGGACGGCAAACACGAACACACCGACGACCAGGGAGAACGCTGTCGTTGCCCCCAGGGCGCGCTCCGCCCTTTCGACGTCGCCCGCCCCGAGGCTTCTCGAGATTATCGAAGAACCTCCGACCCCGGCCATTATGGACATAGCACCGCCCAGGAACTGGATGGGAAAGCAGATCATCACGGCGGCAAGCCCGATAGGCCCAACGCCATGTCCGATGAAGACCGAGTCGGCGATGTTGTAGGACGCCATCACGATCATGCCGATTATAGACGGCATCGAGAGCCGGAACAACAGCCCTCCGACTCTCTCGGTGTCAAGAACATGTCTGTCTGTATTCACAAATAACCTCCGGTTTTTCGATTATATTTGGGTTTTCGATCTTCCGATGGTGCGCACTTCCAGGATGCCCGAATCTGAGAAGAGAACAATCGTACGCCCCCACGAGCCTCCCGTATCCTCGGATATGACAGGGATGTCCAGGCTAGCCAGCGCTCTCTTGCACGCCTCGGTGTTCCGCGAGCCTATCTTGAGGATGGAATCCCCCGGGCCGCCCACGTTGAACATCTGCGCGCCTCCTGCCAGCTTGGCCACCAGCCTCCTTCTGTCGGCGCCGAAGCGGATCATACGCTCCACAAGGTCGGGGACACCCGAGTCCGCGAACTTGGATCTGTTGAAGTCCTTCCCCCTCGCAAGCTCGGTGGAAGGAAGCATCACATGCACCATGCCGCCTATTTTTCTTTTATCGTCGTAAAGGGTAACTCCCACGCAGGAACCCAGGCCCAGCGTCGTAATGCTGTCGGGGTTGGTGACCACTCCGGCCTCGGCGATCCCCACTCTAACCGTTCGCATCTGCGGGAACTCCGAGCGCGGTGAACATCTTGTTGTACGAGTCCGGGTCGGGGAGCAGGAAGAGTCGGCTAGCCCCTTCTTTCGATATCGGCCCTCCATCAAGTGAGAGCGCCCCTTCGATCAGAAGCGCCGTATCACCGCTGCGCCCGGTCTCAGACAGGCAGAAGGCCAGGATGGCCCCGGCCATATCCATGGCGAGCGAGGGTACCGACGGGTGAAGCTCGAACCCCAGAAAATCGGACATAGCCGTAATATAGGAGCCTATCACGATGTTCCCCACCTCGTTGAGTACCGATATTCCCATCTCGGAGAAGCCTTCCTCCTCGGACGCCCCCGTCATATGTCTGACGAGCGCCCGTGCGTCCGATATGTCCACGGCGAACAGCATGTTGCCGGAGATACCTCCCTCAATCCGAACGAAGACGGTCAGGATCATCCTTTCCGCCCCTCCTACATGCTCAATTATCTCGTTGAAGGGCATGGGAAGCACTTTCGATACGCTCATCCCCACAGCCTTGCCCAGCAGCGAGGAGAGAGAGGTTGCCGCATTGCCCGCGCCGATATTGCTGATCTCCCTCAGAACATCGAGCCGCAGCTCGTCCATTCTGCCGATCGAGTCGCTCATGAGCGGCTGTCCCCTGTCTTCAACGGGCCGCCGAAGCTGTTCAGACTACTGGCGATCCTCTTGTCCTTGACCATGATGTGATCCAAAATCCATTCGTAAAGCATGTCTCTGAGCTCCTCCGCCCGCTTCTGTGTGAAGGTCTTCCTTCCTGTCATATCGACGTAGATATCGTACACCTGTTTTATGAACCAGCTGTGCTCGTCGCGGTGCTCTTTGAACTGATCGTAGCAGTTGCGTATCAT
>JBAYOX010000162.1:0-4762 GCA_041678025.1 Aminobacteriaceae bacterium | reverse complement strand
GGGCCATGCCCGGCGTGAGCCCGAGCAGTTCAAAAAGCGCCTTGAGAGCCGGGAGGTTCCAGTCCTTGGGCCGCTCGATGTGCTTGAACTGGACCAGTTCGTCAACGTTGGTCCCGGCCAGTTGCGCCAGGGATGCGGCATCAAACTTATTGCCCGGAATGGAGAGGACAACCTCGCCGGAATAGACCAGCGCGGCCAGCACCACCACGGTCCATTCGGGTTCAAGTCGCAAAGACTGAGGTGCCAGATATTCTACGCCCAGATTATCCTGTATCAGTTCAGAGCGGTTGACCACCTGGCCGTGCCCCTTCTTCCCAGCCACGTCCATCAAATATCTGGCGTATCTGGATCTGTTGGGATCAAGCCGATCTCCATCAAGAAGCTCCAGGGCATCCAGTACCGCAGCGGCCTGCCTGGTGATGGCCGGCGAAGGCTGATGGCCAAGTGCCTGCGCGCCGATATTGGCTATAGCCCGAAGAGCATCTTGAGCAGCTTGTTGACGGCTTTTACCGGTAATATAAGTTGAAAAAACTGGGTAATTCGGAGCTTGTTCACTGAAAAAGACACCAAAACAGATGCCGGCGATGGCGTTGATTAAATCGCGGAAGTTGATGCGCTCGTGGGAACCGATGCCGGAAAGCTCCCGTACGGACTTGCCCTTGGCCCATTCGGTCAGGGGCTTGACACGCCCTTGGTAGGCGACCTCGAAGGCTGTAGTCATGTTTTTCTGAAGCCACTGCACGAGGTCGCGGAGATAGTTGGACGCCTTGGACTCGTAAGTAGATTTAGCGTGGCCCGAAGCAGTTGACGCCAAATCCAGAGCTGCTGCGTAATTGCTGAGGGCGGTACGGAATTCCTCATCAGCGCCTGTCAGTCGAAAGAATATTTCATCCGGCTTTTTTTCGTCTCTGAAATGAGGCGCATCGTAAGGCTGTATAAAGTACATGTAAAAGTCACGGGGCGGGACGGCTGTGGACCGTTCGTTAGGAGCGCCGAAGAAAAGGTATCCAAGACGGGCGGCCTTGCGCTCCAGCCATTCTAGCTCGTGCTGCCAGATCTTGTAGCCCGTTACATAGGTCTGGTCCGTACATTCCATGACCCGTCGGAGTGCCTCGTAGTAGTATCGGTCGAGCTGTGAGGATTCGAGGCTTTCGGCCCGCTTCTCGATCAGCGCGTCGAAATCGTCGGTTTTCTTGAGGTCAAGGTAATACTGGCGATTATTAGGGTTGGATGAAATAAACTGACCGCTGACCGTCTTGTGGATTTCCCGAAGGACTGTCTCCACCTGGGATAGCAGATCGTCGGCCGGATCGCCGCCCAGTTCTTCAATGCCAGGCTGGAAGAGGCACAATCCGTCGCGCAGTTCCTCCGCCGTCGCTCCCAGCGCAGCGTAGATGTCGCCCGTAGTGAGCCGGTGGACGGACAGAGCGTGGATGATCCGAGTTGCCATGGGCTTGTATGCCGGGCGGGTGAAAGCTTGCTGTATTCGTGCCTCGAGAACCACGCTGCAATCGATGACTGCCTTGATGTCCGGAACGGCGCGGAAGGACGGATTTTCGCACAACGTCGTCCAGTAGCCGTCATAAGCGATGACTCCGGGCCGGTCCTCGGGCACGTCTTTGGTCAACAGCTTCTTCATGGCAAGAGACAGGGTCTTGAGCACCTCGCGCTTTTCTACCGCGGTGACCTGCTCGAAGGTATCTATGTAATCGGGATGCACCGGAAAAAGGCGTACGAACTCGTCCATGCGCTCGTTCATGCGGCCGTAAAACTTGGCGAAGGGCGTCAGGTACTCCCGGATTTTCACCTGCTGCTCGGCAGTTTTCTTGAGCAGACGTTCAGCCACCACGAATTTGACGTCCCTGCGGGCTATGAGGATTTGTTCGAAGCGATCCTTCACCCGGCGGATGCTGTCGGCGACGAGGGAGAAACGAGGGCTATCAAAAATGGCCTCCTGGACACCGGCGATGAAGCGGAATCGCAGATCCTTGCAGACCTCGCCGATCTCTCGCAGGAAGTTGAGATCGAGAATGAGCTCCTGATCTTTTCGAGTGCGCAGGTAGTCGAGAAGTTCGTCCACCACCAGGAGCAGGCCATGATCGGGATACTCCTGATGGAAGGCGGTCATCATCTCTTCGAAGGAACGTTTGTTGTTGGGAACCTTATCCGCGGGCGGGAAGGAGTAAGACACGCTCATTTCGGCCAGATGCTCTTCCAGTTCGGCCACGAGGATGTCGCGCAGAGACATGGTGGTAGCGCCAATCTCTGTCCGAATTACCTTGAAACGTCCGCTGATCTTTTCTGCGACGTCTGCCACATTCTTGTAGTTCAGATACGTTGCGAGATCGCTGTTTTCAGCCAAAGCAGAGATCACTGACATGAGGTGCGACTTACCGGTGCCGTAGTTGCCGACGACAAGCAGGCCCTTGTTGTCCATGGGCCGGTCGAACTGAAGCTGGGGAACGACCAGGCTGACCAACTTGTCGGCCATCTCCGAGGAGATCACGTAGGTTTGGACAAGCTGTCTGGCGGCGGAAGTCTCGTCTGCGTCCCGTAGCTGGATTACGGAATCTATAGGCTCGAACTGAATCAGGTCTCCGTATTTCATTTCATCCGCCTCCTGCTCTTTCATTACTCTTCTTCATGCGATGGTCTCCGCGTTCACTACCAGAAAATCTTGCAGGGGATATCTTCTGTATTCGGGATGGTCCGGCATTGCATAGACAAGGTGTTCGCCATCGATGGAGCCGCTCCAGGCCACGACCACCGTCCTGTTACGGGAGAGCCCCTGCAGAAGACGCAACGGGTCCTGTCTGAGCAAGACATCGAAAAGGACCTCGATGTTGTCCAGAAGAACAACATCGGTTGCTGAAGCGTCCGCGATCTCCGCCAGGAGACGGGGCAACTGCAAGGCTCGCTGACGTTCAGTGAGGTTTAGCATACGCCGGGAAAGTTCGAGATTGACGTTTACATACGGAGTCATCGTGCGCTCATGAACAGCTTGGAGCGCGGCGGTCTTGCCCGAACCGGCCGGGCCAACCAGTATAATCAGCCGGTAGTACAGCTCGCCAGCCTGGCCAATTTTCTTTATGATTCTATCGGCTGTCAGCGCCACCACTTGCAGTCTCTCCTTAGATGGGCTTGCTAACTCGCGTTCCTGGCCGCACAGTGTCTGCCACGGCCGGCAGATCCTCAAGCCAACGGTCAATGGCTTTTTTTCGAAAGCGCCATTGGCGGCCAATCTTCTGCGAGGGGATCTTTCCTTCACGAACAAGCTTGTAGAGCGTCGACTTCGGTATTTTAAGGTAGGCGGCCAACTCTTCTATCGTCAACACGTCGCCTAGTTTTTCATCCATATAAGCGCACCTCTCTGATCCCAACGTAAAAATTAACTTTATCGCATCATATCATGAAGCTAATTTACAGTTATTATCGGTAACTGTCAAGAATTATTTAAACTCTAATTCCACAGCATTGATATTTCTCTTTCCGATCTTTTATTCATACTTCCTCTTTTGTAATATTTTGCGGGCGCAATCTTTGGGCAGGCAGACATATTCTAAGGTACGATGCTACTAGCCAGATGACAGTATTCTGCAGCTCAGGCGAATTTTTAAGCGCAAAAAGGCCCCTCCCCTTCCGAGGAGGAGCCTTGACTATGTCGCCTCAAAGGGGCAGGACGCCCGCCCTACAGGCTGTAGAGCTCTTGGCTCCACTGGTCGTTTGACCTGCGGAAGAGCACCGGGTCGACTATGCGGCCGTTCTTGCGCTCGGCCGGCTGAAAGTCGCCCTCGGGCATAAGCCAGTACGGCTTGCCCGACATGAAAACCAGTTTCTTGAACATGCGCTTTACCTCTTTCTTGATGTATTACCGAATTGCTACGGTGCCTCAAGGGGTGTCTCGGCTACAGCCGCTTGTTGGAAGTGTTGACGCCGCAAAAAATAAGGCCATTCTGGAATACTCTCCAGAACGGCCTGGAAACTATCTGGCTCCTCGGCGAGGACTCGAACCTCGAACCTAGTGGTTAACAGCCACCCGCTCTGCCGATTGAGCTACCGAGGAATGATCTTGATATAATGGAGGCGGCACCCAGATTCGAACTGGGGATAAAGGATTTGCAGTCCTCTGCCTTACCACTTGGCTATGCCGCCGCGACTCCCTTGAAAATGGAGCGGAAGACGGGATTTGAACCCGCGACCCCAACCTTGGCAAGGTTGTGCTCTACCCCTGAGCTACTTCCGCATCCGCTTTGATGGCATAAGTGGTGGCGGGACCCAGAATTGAACTGGGGACACGCGGATTTTCAGTCCGCTGCTCTACCATCTGAGCTATCCCGCCTCAAAAGGATTTTAATGGCGGGGCCGACGAGACTCGAACTCGCGACCTCCGGCGTGACAGGCCGGCACTCTAACCGACTGAGCTACGACCCCGCATCAAATCCATTGAAGCCTTGGTGGGCGAAACAGGGTTCGAACCTGTGACCCCCTGCGTGTAAAGCAGGTGTTCTACCGCTGAACTATCCGCCCGTGTCAGTTTTAGCAACGCGAGGGTTAGTATATAAGGCTTCCCCCGTTATGTCAACACCTTTCGCCCGGAATTCAGCTCTCCTCGCAATGTAGAAATCTTTATACATCTTTTTCGGGGAGGTTCAAAAAAACGCTTGGCAGGTGGTCAAGATTTTGGTGTTTGCGGCATCGCCTTTCCTGACATTTAGTGAGCGGCAAACCTTTTTGCGTTGTCACCCAGTACTTTGTCCCTCTC
>JBAYOX010000161.1:0-4762 GCA_041678025.1 Aminobacteriaceae bacterium | reverse complement strand
GGACGCGGAGTTCACCGACCAGGGTCAGGCGTAGGAGGTGACCGCGGATGAACGGCGGAGAGACGGAAGACCTCTATAAAGTACTTGGTGTGCCTCGCGACGCCTCCGCCGCCGACATAAAGAAGGCCTACAGGCAGCTGGTGCGCAAGCACCATCCAGATGCCAACCCGGGCAACAGAGAGGCCGAGGAGCAGTTCAAGAAGATAAACCAGGCCTATGAAGTGCTGAGCGACTCCAGCAAGCGCAACCAGTACGACCAGTTTGGCACGATTGGGGATATGCCGGGCGGAGGCAGCCCGTTCGAGGGCTTCGGCGGCATGGGGGATATATTCGGCGACATCTTCGACAGCGTTTTCGGAGGGCTGGGTGGGCGCAGAAGGGCCTCTCCCGACGCCCCGCGCAGGGGTTCCGACCTCGAGATGGAGGTGGATGTCACACTACTGGAGGCGGCTACGGGAGCGGTGAAAGAGTTCCTCATACCGCGCCTTGACTCGTGCGCCACCTGCGGAGGGACGGGCGCAAAGGCCGGAACCTCGCCCGAGGCCTGTTCCAGGTGCGGCGGTCGAGGCCAGGTTGAGAGCCGGCAGCAGACTCCGTTTGGACAGTTCGTCTCGCTGAATACCTGCCCTTCCTGCAACGGGAGCGGCAAGATCATCAGGGATAAGTGCCCAGACTGCGCTGGTCTCGGCAGGGTGAGGACGCAACACAAGGTCGAGGTGAAGATCCCGCCAGGGGTGGACACCGGCACGAGGCTGCGCATCACGGGAGAGGGGGAGCCGGGGGTTAATGGCGGCCCGTCGGGCGACCTGTATCTGGCCGTATCAGTGCAGGATCATTCGGACTTCAGGCGTGAGGGGGGCGACCTTCACACTGGGGTCGTCATCACTTTTCCGCAGGCAGCGCTTGGGTGCACCGTCAAGGTCCCGACTCTGTACGGAGATCATGAGTTGTTGGATATTCCACCAGGAACCCAGCCGGGGAAGGTCTTCACAATACGCGGGGAGGGAGTTCCGCGCCTTCGCGGCCCCAGGGGAAAAGGGGATCTATTCGCGCACGTTACTGTGGACGTGCCGACCAAGCTCACGGAGAAAGAACGGGCTCTCCTTGAGGAGCTTGCCCGCGAGATGAAGGTGGAGGTCGAGGACACGGGGGTGTTCAGCAAGTTCTTCCGGAACCTCTTCGACGGGTAGACTTGCACGTTTCGCCTTGAAAGAATAGCGTTTTTTCTGTTAAACTCTCTGAAGCTGGAGAAGGGAGGCCCTGCCGGCCTCCCTATTTTTTTCTTCCGGAGGGATTTGACATGAACATAGCGACTGATAGTTTCTGGTGGTATGTCACTCTGGAAGGCCGCCCGGGGAGCGAGGAGATACTCGCCTCTTTAGCGGAAATGTCGGGGAGCATAGGTTCCGAGGAGATGTCAAAGGAAGCCTCCCGGCTTCTGAGGGCCTATTTCAGATCCTCCCAGGACCTGGGTTTCTGGTTGGAGCGGCTGGGCGGCGCACTTGAGCCCTGGCCCGAGGTTAGGATAGCCGACATGGGCAAGATAGAGAACAGACAGTGGCATACAGAGTGGAAGGAGGCCTTCCCTCCTCTTGCCGTGGGAGAGGGGCTGGTGGTGCTTGCACCGTGGCACAGGGGAAGCGAGCCGGAGGGGCGCCTGCCCCTTTATATCTACCCCGGGTCGGCCTTCGGCACTGGTTATCACGAGAGTACGCAGATAGTCCTCACCCTTCTGGAGCGCTCTCCCGTCCTCGGCACCCGTGTCGCCGACATAGGCTCGGGCTCTGGGATACTGGCCATAGCCGCGCTGAAGCTGGGTGCCAGCCACGTCCTTGCAAGAGATCACGATCCGGCTGTGATCTCGGAGATAAAACACAACCTCGGTTTGAACGAAATTTCGCTGGACGAAGTGGACCTGGACGAGGGGAACCTGCTTGATGGCTTGAAAGAGGAGGTGGACCTCCTGATGGCCAACATTGTAATCGAGCCTCTGCTTGAGATGCTTCCGTCCGTCCCGGTGCTACTGAAAAAAGAGGGCAGGGCTATCTTTTCAGGCCTTCTGGCCAAGGAGCGGGCGCGCTTCTCCACGGCCATCGGAGGCGCGGGGCTTCGCGTTGTCGACGAGCTTGTGATTGGCGACTGGTGGGGAGTGTCGGTTGAGGCGAAATAGCGAGCGCCTGGTGGGCAAAAGGGTTCGAGTCCACACTCTAGGGTGCCGCACCAACCAGTACGAGGGGGAGGCCGTAGCCAACGCCCTTGTAGATTCCGGTGCCATGCTTGATGATGGACTGGGGTGCGATGTCGTCCTGCTCATGAGCTGCACAGTCACCTCCTCCGCGGATGGAAAGTGCAGGCGGATAGTCAGGCGGGCAAGACGCGATAACCCCGGTGCCGTGATCGCCGTGTGCGGCTGCTGGGCTCAGCACCTGACGGAGATCGAGGCCAGGGAGCTTGGCATTCATATCCTGATTGGAAACAGAAAAAAGCACATGCTCCCGGATCTGCTGGGAAGCTTCATGGCCGGAGATCGTGACTTTGTAATGCTTCGGGACGATGTTCTGAAGAGCGTGGAGTGGGACCCTCTGTTTCTGAGCAGACCTCTGATGCACACGCGCGCCTTTGTAAAGGTACAGGATGGCTGCGACCACTTCTGTACCTACTGCCTGGTTCCGTACGTTCGCGGGCTTCCGGTCAGCCGCTCTGCCGACGATGTGGTGAGCGAGGTCCGCTCGATTGTGTGCTCAGGGTGTAAAGAGGTGGTGCTCACCGGTGTTCATCTCGGCCTCTACGGGAGGCACGGGCTCTCTTTGGCCGGGCTGGTGCGTCGAGTTACGGCGGTCGAAGGGCTGTCGAGGCTTCGCTTCGGATCGCTTGAACCTCCGTGCATCGACGATGAGCTTCTCGAAATGCTAGCCGCGACACCCCAGTTCCAGCCACATCTTCACATCCCCGTACAAAGCGGCTGTGACAGGGTTCTTAATCTGATGAACAGAGGTTATTCTGTTGAGGATTACGAGGGCATCATCAGAAGGGCTCGCTCGGTGCTGGGCGAAGAGGTACACATAAGCACGGATCTGATGGTAGGGTTTCCCGGAGAGGATGAGAGCTCCTTCGAGGATTCCCTAGGTCTTCTGTCAAAGCTGCGCATCGGCAAGGTGCACGTCTTCCCCTTCTCGCCACGCGAAGGCACCGAAGCCTTCGAAATGCCCGACCAGCTGCCCCGCGAGGAGGTCGCCGCACGGATGAGACGGGCCCTGTCGCTTGGAGACACCCTTCTGAACGAGTTCGGCTCGCGCTGGATAGGGAGGGATGTGCGAGTCCTGGTGGAGAAGGCAAGTCACCCTCTTGGACGGAAGGGGCGGCCGATCCTGGCGAGCGGGCTTTCGCCGTCCTTTCTCCGCGTTGAGTGCGAGTATCCTGACTCCGTCGTGCTGGAGCCCGGCACGGAGAAGACTGTCAGAGTAGAGGGCTGTTTCGGGGGAGTTTTGAAAGGGCGGTTGATAGCGTGAGTTCACCTACCCTAGGTATAGATCTGGGGACCAGATACGCTCTGTCCGCCGTGCCCTTGCCGGGCAAGGGTGTCGTGGTGATACCGAGCAGATGGGGCGGTTTCCGGACCCCGTCCGTGACCTCGTGGTCTTCTTCCGGCTGGCTTGCGGGGGAGGATGCGATGAGGGCGGAGATGAAGAGTCCGTCAACGACGTGGTGGGACGTGAAGCGCAAGCTGGGCACGCAGTGGAAGGCCCGGGGAGGAAGAACATTCTTCAGGGCGGAGGACGTGCTCGCGCCACTTCTGAACCTGTTAAGGGAGGATGCGGAAGCGCACCTCGGCGAGTTCATCTCCTCATGCGTTCTGACGGTACCGGCATCATTCAGCTTTGCGGAGAGGGCCGCGGCAGGAAGGGTAGCCCGCTGCGCGGGTTTCTCCTCCGTGCGCATAATAAACGAACCCACCGCGGCGGCACTTGCCTTCGGTGTGAACGGCAAGTTCCTTATACTTGACTATGGGGCAGGGACGGTCGATATTACCGTGGTCGAGAGCGAGAACGGAGTCTGGCAGGTCCTCGAGAGCACCGGCACACCCGCCTCGGGCGGCAGGGACTTCGACTTCGCCCTGGCGGCACTCCTCAACGAGAGGATGAGCATCCCGAAGCTGGACGAGGACTCGCCCCTCTTCAGAACGCTCCTGGCTGAGGCGGAGGAGCTGAAGCTCCTGCTCACCACATGTGCCTCGTACGAGTGGATCCCTCCTCCCGGCGTCTCCTCTCCGCCGGTTCGTGTTACCCGCAAGGAGCTTGAGGAGCTTATCTCTCCCTTTGTTGAAGAGGTTAGCACCATGGTGTTGCGCCTCTGGAGAAGACACAGGCCGGAGAAGCTGCTGCTCGTAGGAGGCGGGAGTCGGATTCCAATGCTGAGGCGGCTGCTGGAGGAGAGGGTGGCCAGGCCCGAGCATCTGAACCTGTGCCCGGACGAGACGGTGGTGACCGGTGCCGCCCTCTATGGGGCCACGAAGGAGAATGGGCGCCTGCTTCTGGACGTACTCTCGCAGGACCTGGGAATCCTGTCGGCGGATGGAGCCCCGGTGCCGCTGTTGGAGAAGGGAGCCTACCTCCCGGTCCACGCAGAACAGCGCTTCCTTAGTGTAGGCGACGGTGCCTTCACCATCGATGTTTTTCAGGGCAGGGGCAAGGGGAGAAGAATAATCGCCTCGATAAAGACCCAGGAGGCGAAAAAAGACGAGGAAATCGCCCTTTCTTTCTCG
>JBAYOX010000160.1:0-4787 GCA_041678025.1 Aminobacteriaceae bacterium | reverse complement strand
CTATGGACCGGGGTGAAAGTATCAGCGAGGAGTTTTCTTCCGGGCTCGAAATGATCGCCGTCCTGGAGGGAAGCCTTGAGGTCGTAATCGGAACGGACGTCTTTCATCCGAAAGAGGGCGAAATGATTGCAGTGCCTCCTTTGGCCCCTCACGCTTTAAAAGCGGACGAACGCTGTAAATTTCTTCAGATAGGATTGGAGTGAAGGAAGGGGCCGCTGAAGCGCAAACGACCGGCTCTGAGACGGAAAAAGAGGAGGAGAAAAAATGGACAAAGAGATCTATTTGAAGAATATCCCGCATTCAACCGTTCTGGCACTCGACAGCCTCGTCGAGTACGAGTCCGGCAAGGTAGTCAGCCTGACGCTGGTTCAGCGAAAAGAGCTGGGGATCACACTTTTCGCCATCGATAAGGGGGAGAAGATCGGTGGCCACGCAGCCAACGGAGACGCTATGGTCCAAGTGTTGGATGGAAGCGCCGAAATCACCATAGGGGAAACGGTCCACACCGTCACGGCCGGCAGTAGTATCGTCATGCCCGCAAACATCCGGCACGCGCTGTCGGCGGTCGAAGCATTCAAGATGCTCTTGATCGTCGTCAAGCCAGCCTGATGAGCTAGGGGGGCAGGGCTGGAACCCGTCCTCCGGCCCTGCCCGTACTTGCGTCAGGTTGCGTCGATACCGGAAGGGAACGCCTCGGCGAGGGAAAAGCTGTTTTTCGCGAATTCGATCAGTCCCTCTTCCTTCATGCGGCACAGCTCCCGTGACAGGGCGCTGCGGTCGACGTTCAAATAGTCCGCGAGATCCTGTCGAGAGAATGAAATGTCGAACTTGGAAGAGCCGTTTAGTCTCGCCTGGCGGGAGAGGTAGATCCTCACTCGCTCTCGCAGAGAGCGCCGAGAGACGATATCCAGTTTTTCACCGAGATCGACGTTTTTTTTAGAGACTCGTTTCAGGAGGTTTTCCACCAAGCGGTTCCGAAAAGGGCAGATAGGCGCATTTGGGTGCAGAATCCGATCCATGTGTATGTACATCACCTCGCACCGTGTCGCTGCGACGATACGGAAGTGGCTTTTATGGTAACCAGCGCACAGAGCCGCTTCGCCGAACACCTCTCCAGCTCCCAGCTCCATGACCAGATTCCGCCCGCCGAAATCGCTCTCCTGGTGAACGTGCGCCGTCCCCTCCAGAAAGACGCACACGGAAACAAGCTCCTGTTCAACGTCTAGAATGCACTCGCCTTTTTCATAGCTTCGCTTGAAAACCCCCAGACAACGAAGCAAAAGAGGGATGTCCGCCGGAGAAAACCCTTCGAACAGCGGGCAACTCTCCCACAGCTTCATACACGTTTCGATGCCTCCGGCTCTTTTCTCCCCTGCGGTTTTCTTCTTCATAGCCGCCTCCGCTACCACGGCAACCCCCTTCTCTGGTCGCCTTCGATGCATTTTGTTAGAGATAACGAACTAAGTCTTTTTTATGATACGACAAGAGAGGTGTAAAATCAAGAATGAAATTCATGTTATTTTGTAGGCACAAACCCGGAGATTCTGTCGGGGAAGAACGTCCTGTTTTACCTGAAATGGCGATGCGCAGTATCGAAGCTCTTGAGGGCTCCAAAGTGCTCTTCGAGCTTGTTCAGCCGCAGGACAGAGCTGAGAACGGAGCGGATGCTCCATCTGTGGCAACCGAGAAAAGGTCGCGAAGGTGTGGAGGGTGGCCCTTTAATCTATTGTCGATGTCTTGCTACTGCCCGCTCAGCTCGTCCACGCGATCGTCTCAGGACGACGCAGCACCTGGTGTTTGAAGACGGGGATTTCGTACTTAGCACCCAGCGCCCTGAAACGGTCTTTGTAGACGCCTTTCAGATTGTCGTGAAACACGATGCCCTCGATACCTCCGGCGATGCTTTGCACGCAGTTCTCCAGTCGCTCCTCTCCCGACGCATCCTCGTAGCCGCCGCTAACAAGCCACTGGTTCGCCAGTATGTGGGAGACGCCGAAGGCGGAGTCGTCCCATGTCTGGAAGACCGCGGCGGCAAATGATGGATCGAAGTGAACTCCCCCGGCGCAAAGCAGATTGCGCACTCTTCTCCCGTCGTTTGTGAAGACAGAGCCCAGCGAATTCGCAAGCACCCGAGCCGCGCGCTCGTCGCTCCAACTCCCGGGAGTGCTGCCGATCTCAATATCGATCATGGGAACGGGGAACTCGGGGATCAGCTTCGGATCACCCCCGCCGCACACCATCCCCTACCAGTGAGTGGCCTCAGTAGTGACTCTAAACTCCTCTAACCCCTCTTTACACCTGTTCTCCTCCATCGCGATGAGGATGTTCCGCATATATTCAGGAGCGGCCGGGCCGAAGTTGCCGGAGGCGACGTCGCCTGTGGTATGAGCGGTGAAAATCCTGTCAGGAGCGTTCTCTCCAGCATGGCACGTTACGATGCCCGCTATATCGCAGTCGGAGAAAGCGCGCTTCATCTCTGGAAGGTATAGGTTATAGTCGTGGCTGGCGACCTTACGGGTGGGGACGTAGTAGACGGTGTTTCCCTGCCCGTCCTCTGAACGCAGCACAGGATGTCCGTCGACGACGATATCCGTTTCCGTCAAGGAAAAGATTTCCCAGCTCGCCCGGAACACCGCCCCAGCCACGTGATCTATCGGGTCGATGCACAGAAAAAAAACGGCCTTTTTTGACGAGGACACGACGATCCCCTCCTTTTTCCTGCTTAGGTGTATATCTTCAGCTGCTCCTCAAGGGAGCCATCATCGTCGTAGACCATAAAGTCATCAAGGGTGAGAAAAACCCTGTCGCCAGGTTTGAAAGTCCTGAAGAGGCGCCCCTCGGTGATAACACGCAGGGCAATACCGCCCACGGCGACCCGGTAGTCGCTGGCGTCGCCCAGGTAGTAGCCGACTGTCACGGTGCCCTCGATGTCTCCTTTTTCTTTGGACATGGTGATATTTTCGGGGCGGACGGCCACCTCTACTGCGCCTTTTTTGTCGCCCGCGTAAGGCAGAGAGACCTCTGTGTGGTGCAGACGGATGCTTCCAGCGTCGGATTCCCCCTTGATAAAGTCCACCTTCCCCAGGAAGTCCGCCACGAACTGGTTGACTGGCTGACGGTAGATCTCCTCCGGGGTCCCCTTCTGCTGCACAACGCCGCGGTTGATCAGGAACACCCGGTCGCTCATGGCCATGGCCTCGGTCTGGTCGTGGGTGACATAAACCACCGTTATGCCCAGGTTGCGTTGAATCTCTTTGATCTCAAAGCGCATTGATTCGCGCAGCTTGGCGTCTAGGTTGCTCAGAGGCTCGTCGAGCAATAGAAGCGTGGGCTCGGCCACCAGGGCTCGGGCGAGGGCGACGCGCTGCTGCTGGCCGCCGGATAGCTGGTTGGGGTAGCGTTCGGCATACTGCGACAGGTGCACTATGTCCAGCACGTGCGCAACCTTCTGTGTAATGGAGGGCCTGTCTTTCTTGGCTATGATCAGAGGGTAGGCCACGTTGTGAAAGACGTCCATATGAGGCCAGACTGCGTAGCTCTGAAACACCATGCCAACGCCGCGCTTCTCCGGCGGTACAAACACCTTGTCTGAGCTGATCAGGGTATCGTCGAAATAGATCTCCCCGGTGGTGGGTTTTTCGAACCCCGCGATCATGCGCAGCATGGTGGTTTTGCCGCAGCCGGAGGGCCCCAGCAGGGTGACGAACTCACCGTTTTTGAACTCCTCATCGAAGCTGCTGAGAATCAGGTTGCTGCCGAAGGATTTGCTGACTTGACGGATCGTTACGCTTGACATTATGCGACTCCTCAATCAAATAGTAAACTCGCCCTTGGTCAGGCGGCTGAAAACCTGGTTTATCAGGATGACGATGAGCAGGATGCCGAAAGCCAGGGCGCAGGCCTGGGGCTGGCTGGTAAAGGTCCAATACTCGAACAGCTGGAAGCCGATGGTCTTGGTGGTATTGGAGTAGAGCAGCGTTGTCATGGACAGCTCGTAGAAGCAGGGAATAAAGATGAGGAACCAGCCAGCCGCTATGGAGGGGAAGATCAGCGGCCCTGTGACGCGGCGCATGGTCGTAACCCAGGAGGCTCCAGATACCTGCGAGGATTCCTCCAGCGAGATGTGTATCTGGCTTATGGCGCTCGTGACCGTGCGCATGCCCATCATCATGTATTTAATCAGATACGCGACGATGAGGATGTGGGCGGTGTTATAGATGTTGACGCCAAAGCGCCCCTGCATGGTCATGATAAGCCCCAGGGCAATGACCACCGAGGGCGAGCCCGAGCCCAGTGTGATTAAAAAGTCGGGCAGGCGTCGCCCTCGGATGCGGGTGCGCTGCATCAGGTAGCTCATGGTAATGGCCACCAGTATGCCGACGGTGGCGGCTACTCCGGCGTATGAGAGGCTGTTTTTCAGCGAGCTCATGGTTTCGGAGCGGGAGAAGATGGTGCTCCACTGGTTGAAGGTGAAGTTGCCCTCCGCCATCATCGGCTTGCCCACGTCTATTTTGAGCGAGGTGGTTAGGATTGTGGTGAAGGGCACCAGTACCACCATCACGGCGAACAGGCCTACCAGCAGAGTCAGCGGCCAGCGCCAGCCGCGCAGATCCACTATGTTGGGGCGGGTGGACTTGCCGGAGACGGTGATGTATTGTTTTTTCGCCAGCACAAGATCGGACAGGTAGAGTATCAGTATAGCCAGGACCATCAGAAAGACGGCCAGGCCGGTGGCATCGTTGAGGCCCTGTGTACCGCGACCGTAGTACTCTATGATGCGGGTGGTG
>JBAYOX010000159.1:0-4818 GCA_041678025.1 Aminobacteriaceae bacterium | reverse complement strand
TCCGCCAGCCAGTGTGGTATCCATCCTCGTGCATTCCACGGACAAGATACCATATAATCCGCCTTTTGAACGTAAAAAGGAGACGGAGATGAGATTATCCAGGCTCTCAGGAATGTTTCCAAAACGGTCTCTGAGCTCCTTTTCGATGTCGCCAAGCTCCTCCATGCGCCCGACCCGTAGTAGCCTCCTGTAGAGGGCGATCCTGACTGTCTCCTGCGGGATGTAGAACGAAGGTACAAAACAGGGAATCTCGACGCTGACCGATGCGTTCGACGGTACCTTGCCGCGTATCCTCCCTATCTCCTCCTCCAGCAGTGAGTAGTAGAGAAACGAGTCGGCCCTTCCTCCTCCCTTTCCGTGCTGTGTAGTCCCGATGAGCTCGCCGCTTCCTCTTATCTGCAGATCTTGCATCGCCAGCCCATACCCGGCGCCCTCTTCACCCATCGAGGCAATGGCGTCAAGCCTCTCAAGGGTCTCCTTGGTAAGGGGCGTCTCGGGCGGGTAGAGGAAGTAGGCGAAGGCCGCCTCCTCTCTTCTTCCAACACGCCCTCTCAGCTGGTACATCTGAGCCAGGCCGAGCTCGTGGCAGTCTTCGACGATGATGGTGTTCGCTCCGGGTATGTCGAGACCGCTTTCGATTATCGTCGTACAGAGGAGGATCTTTACGTAGCCGCTGAAAAAATGCATCATGGTCTCCTCAAGATCCTGTTCCTTCATCCTGCCGTGCGCCCTAGCGATAACCACGTCGGGGAACATGCGGCGGAGGGTCGCGTACTTCTTCTCCATACCGGATATGCGATTGGCGACGTAGAAGACCTGCCCTCCCCTTTCAAGCTCCCGCGAGACGGCGCTCCTGATAAGAGGCTCGCTCCACGGCGCGGAGGTGGTCATTACAGGGAGCCTGTCACGAGGGGCCTCGTTCAGGACCGAGATGCTTCTGAGCCCCTTCAACGAGAGGGCCAGGGTGCGAGGTATCGGCGTGGCCGATAGCATCAGGACGTCGACGTTCTCCCTGGCCTGTTTTATCCTCTCTTTAGACATGACGCCGAACCGGTGCTCCTCGTCGATGATCAGCAGGCCGAGATCCTTGAAAACCACGTCGTCCTTCAGCATGCGCACTGTGCCGATAAGTATGTCGATATCTCCGCAGGCGAGTTGGCGAATCACTTCTTTCTGCTCTTTGCGGGAGAGAAAGCGCGAGATCAGGGCGACAGTCACAGGAAAGCCGGTCAACCTCGCCGTGAAGGTTATATGGTGCTGTTGCGCCAGGATCGTCGTAGGCACAAGGAAGGCTGTCTGCTTGCCGCCCTGCGCCGCACGGAAGGCCGCACGCAGGGCGACCTCGGTCTTTCCGTACCCCACATCTCCCACGAGCAGCCTGTCCATCGGGAAGGGGCGCTCCATGTCCTCAAGTATCTCCGAGATGGCGGTCAGCTGGTCGCGTGTCTCCGGGTGAGGGAAGGAGCGCTCGAACATCTCATAAAGATCATCTCCCGGAGGGAATGCGAACCCCTCCACCAGCTCACGCCTGGCGTACAGCTCCAGCAGCGCCCGGATCTCCTGCTCCACTCGCTCGCGAGTCTTCTCGACGCTCTTTCTCCAGCGTGTTCCTTTTAGGGAGTCCAGACGTACTTCGCCGTCAAGGTGTTCCGCCAAAGGTTTGACCTTGTGCATAAGCAGCGCGGGCAGAAAGAGTCGCTTGTTATCGGCGAACTCAAGGATAAGGCTGTCTGTTGTCTCTCCCGAGACCTTGACTTCCTCGGTCCCCCTGAAGACACACAGTCCGTAGTCCTCGTGAATGAGCAGACGTCCGTCTGAAAGCTGTTCACTCCATTCGCGGGGGGGAGAGAAATCCGAGGTTGCGGAACGCCTTTGAGAGACGCCGGAGAGCTCTATATCGGAGAGGTTGACGATACGTTTTACCGGGTCGACGAAACCCTTAGACAGGGCGCCGGGGATGATCTGAACGTCATCCTCTAAAAGGGAAGAAAGGCGGGGGTTGTCCGTGAAGAGACGGATATGATACCCCTTTCGCCTCCATGAGTCGCAGGTCCATCTGAACCGCTCAATGTTGCCCTTGAAGAGCGGTGCCTCCTCTATCGCGATCTTTTCGCGCACCATGGCGGCCGCCTCGGTGATGCGGAGCATCGGGAAGGAGGAGAGGCGCAAAAGGAGCGACTGCCACGATTGGATGGGACGTCCTCCCGTATCGTCCACGATCTCCTTCCATAAAAGCTCGTATTTCAGCGCGGTTGATTCCGTCTTCATAGGCTCGAAGAGGAGAAGACTGGTACTGTCTCCGATGAAGTCAAACAACGAGGCCTCGCGTACCGTCGACGTCGAGTGTATTCCTAGCTCGTCCAGTACGCCCACGCTCTTCTGCGTCTTGGGGGAGAAGCTGCGGATGCTTTCAAGTGTGTCATCAAAGAACTCAAGCCTGACGGGGTGCGCATACGAAGGATCGAAGATGTCCAGTATGCACCCGCGAATGACGAACTGGCCGGGGGCCCAGACAAGGTCCGAACGGACGTACCCGGCATGTACAAGCCAGTCAAGGAATGATCTGCGCTTGTAATCTCTGCCGGTCATAAGCTGGACCTGCCCCGCGCCCTTCGACACCGGGGGGAGAAGACTGCCGCCGGTGGCGATCAGGACGCCTCCCTCCTCTTGCCAGCGGGCGAGGGTCTCGCCTCGCTGCATGGCGAGAGCCCTGTTCTCCACTCCCTGTTGGGTCAGGGGGGTTTCGACCAGGAGCCTGGCCGGCACCTCCGGGAAAAGGGCGTTCCAGTCGTCGAAGAAGGTTAATGCCTGATGGTTGTCGGGGAAGATCGTGATGAAGGGCGTCTTTGCCGCACGGCAGATCCAGCACCGGGCGGCCCCGTCCACAGAAAGATGAATCGGGGCACCCTGTTTCCACAGCGCGCTCCCGATATCCCATACCACGGTCGTTCTTTTATCCGGCTGAGCGTTCATTTCAAGGACGGCTCCAAAATTCTCGAGCAGCTGTTCAATGGGGCGCGTTCACCAGGTTCATAGTCATGTCAGTACCGACGTTTATCCAGCTTTCCACGGCCTCGGCGCTCCTGTCCATGATCAGAGGCAAATCTTTGCGCTCCTGGTCGCAGAAGGAGCCGAGCACCCATGAAACAATGCCATTACTATTGGGAGCCGCACCGACGCCAATTCTCAGTCGCGGCACCTTTGCTGTTTTCGCTCTGCCGAGAATGGAGAGCATCCCTTTGTGTCCGCCGGCGCTGCCGGATGCCCTCATTCTGAGTTTTCCGAACGGCAGAGCGACGTCGTCGTAGATGACCAGCACATCCTTCCAGGGGACGTCCAGGTACTCCGCCGCCTCTCCCACCGCTTTTCCGCTGAGATTCATGTAGGTCAGCGGCTTCAGCAGGAGCACCTTCTCACCAGCGTGAAAAAAAGACCACGCCATCGAGGAAAACTGCAGCCTGGGGGCGCCGCAGGAGAGGCGGTTCTGAATGTGATCTATCGCCAGCCAACCCGCGTTGTGACGCGAGAACACATATTCCGGCCCCGGGTTCCCCAGGCCAACAACGATCTTCAAGCGAGTCTACTCCTCCTCGTGCTTCGCCTTGCCCTTGGCGACTACCTCTACTTCCTTCTCCTCCTCCGCCTCGGCCTCCGCCTCGATAAGCCCGCGAGGAACTATCACGGCGACGGCGATCTCGTCCTCCGGCACCAGGACTGTTGCGTCGGCGGGGATGTCCATATCGCGCACGAAAAGCTGAGAGCCAAGCCCCATCTCTGTGATGTCGAGCGTAATGGAGTCGGGGATCCGGCCGGGAAGGACCTCCATCGGGATCTCACGAAGGATGTGGTCGATAACGCCGCCCTGCTTCACTCCATGGCAGGTCTCGCGACCGACTATGTGCACGGGGACGTTGACGGTTATCTTGCGTCCCTTGACGAGCTGCATGAAGTCAATGTGCAGTATGGAGTCGTCCAGAAAGTCCTTCTGGACCTCTCTCATGAGGCACATCTCGCTGTTGCCGTCAGGAAGGGTGGCCCCCAGGGTCACTGTCTCCCAACCTCCCGCTTTGATTATCTTCGCGACATCGGAGGTCTTTACCTTGGCGGGAATTGACTCCTTATAATCCGGGCCGTAGAAGACGCAGGGCGTGTAGCCCTCGGGACGCAACTTCTTGCAGAGGTTCTTCCCGGACCCCTTGCGCTCTTCCAAAACTATGCTGATAATATCCGACATTCCAAAACATCCTCCTTGAAAAATCGATTCCTCTTGGGAATCGGAGATCTCGGCGTCAATCCCCGTCAATCAAAAAGACTGCTCACCGACCGGTCGTTGTGCACCCTGAGAATGGCCTCGGCGAACAGAGGGGCAATCGACAACTGAACGATTTTAGCCGATTTTTTGCTCTCAGGCAACGGTATCGTATCCGTAAGGACGACCTGATCGATATCCGAGTACTCAAGTCGTTCCAGCGCAGGTCCGGAGAGCACGCCATGGGTGGCGCACGCGTAGACCTTCACCGCGCCGCGCTCCTTCAGCAGAGCCGCCGCATTGCAGATCGTACCCGCTGTGTCGATTATATCGTCTACCAGGATGGCGTTTTTGCCATGGACGTCGCCTATGACGTCCATCACTTCGCACAGGTTGGCCACCTCATGCGACCTGCGCTTGTCGACGACCGCCAGGTCCGTCTTCAGTATCCCAGCGAACTTCCTGGCTCGAACCACTCCGCCTACGTCCGGCGCTACGACTGTGGCCGGAGCGGAATCGTCACTCCCGTAAAGGACCTCATTGAAGTAGCTGGCCAGAAGAGCTATGCC
>JBAYOX010000158.1:0-4888 GCA_041678025.1 Aminobacteriaceae bacterium | reverse complement strand
CCATGGGAAGGCGATTCCGTGAGAGGTGAACCACTCGGTCATCAGACCCTTGACCTCATCCTGAAGCAGCTCCAGGAAGCGGTCGACTATATGAGCCAGATGCGCCCGGGCTACAGACTCGGCTGAGGATGTCCTCTGGTCGACCCGAATCTGCAGGGCGGCAAGGGATCCCCCCAGTTCACGAAACTCATGGAGGAGAGGCACCACCTCCCCGCGGAAGAAGACGTTTATCGTCACTGAGGCCAGCCTTTTCTCCACGTGTTTCAGGATTCTTGTGGTCAGCGAGCCGAGCTTGTTCTCTATGAAATCGGGAAGCTCGCTCTGAAGGGCGTGACGGGCGACGGCGAAGCGCCCCTTCAGCGCCGGGAGCAGGGATATGCCCATTGCGATCACGGCATAGGGGCGATCGCTGCGGATGATGGACTCAGTTTCCCTCGGCGGAACCTCCGAGTTCAGTATCTCCCTGACGAAAGGCCACTGACTGCTTCCACCGGCCAAAATGGTCAGCGAAATGCGCTGTCGGTCGATGTTTCCGTTTCTCAGGCCCAGAAGCAGCCGACTCCTGAACCAGTCGAACAGGTCTATCTCCCTGCCGGGGAGGGGGTTGTCGCCGTCGTGAGCCAGGAAGTTGTAGGCAGACGAGTGCCCGCGCCCACGCATGTCGGGAAGCACGCTTCTTGAGTGTCTGATGAAGGTCCTCGACGGGCAGTAGCGCTCGCCCCTCCGGAGGAACTCTCCCCACGTCATGTTCGTTATTTTGCCGTACTCGACGAAGCTCTTTGAGACCTTCTCGCTCCTGTCGCGTACCATCGAGCGGGAGAAGAACTCCTTCAGGTCGCGGCATAGGTTGGTCATGACGTAGTAAGACGTCCCCCTCGACTCCAGATCGGACTCAAGGTTCGGGTTCTGGTCGCAAAGCCACTGGAAGAAGAGGTCGTCGAACAGCCGTCCGCCGAGAAGCATATCGCCCCACGAGTGAACGACCCTGCCTCTCTCCATGAAGGCGAAGTCGCATGTCCCTCCTCCGAAGTCCACGACGAGAACACCGCCGAGGGCCGAATCGACGGAGATGTCGCGCTGTTTCATATGGTACAGGAGGGCTCCCTTCGGTTCGTCCACCAGGTGCAACTCTCCGAAGCCCGCTATCTCGGCCGTCTGGCGCATTGCCGCACGAAACGAGTCGTCCGCCTCGCTGGGGATGCCGAACAGCACTCTGCGCCTCAGTGGGTCGAGGTCGATACGCTGCTTTCTGGCCTCGGAGAGCAGCGCCACAAGAAAGTCGACCGCCGCGGCTCGCGCCTCCTCCGACCTGGCCAGGTCCGCCTTTAAGTTGCCCACCAACCTGAAGGAGCTGCGCTCCCTCGCTGTGGCCTCCCCGTACTCGTCCAGCGCCGTCTGCCCGATCAAAGGAGTCCTGCCTTTGCGGTACAGTATGGCCGACGGTATGCCGTCCCTGCCGTCTCCGAAGTCGATACTGATGGGGGAGGGGTCCTGCGCTGGGCACTTTGACAGGTAGGTCTTGGTGGTGCCAAAATCAACTCCTAGGACCGAAAGGCCGTTCATCTACGCCGCACCTTACGCACCAACCCCTTGGCCAGTAGCACGCCATCCTTGAACAGCGGGTTCCTCTCCACTCGCACCGGATCCCCCGGGTCGATAGCGCCGAAGGTGGCGTACTCCTCGGCTGACTCCTCGTTCCAGATGAAGACCGAGGCCAGAGCCTTTCCCGAGAAGCCGAAGTTCCTGACGGCTGTCGCCAGCTCCGACACGCCAGCTGACAGGTCTTCCTCCGGGACGTTTTCAAGTGAAAGGATAATAGAGGCGAGCAGCGACACGGCCTCGTCGTCACCGCTTCTGAAGGGTGCCGACTGCGACGCTGCAAACAGAGCCACTCTTGCCGCCCCCTCGGCCCAGGCCTCGAAGGCCCTGCGCGCCGATTCCTCATGTCGGCCTCTGTCGAAGTGGACCTCGCGTCTGCCAAGAAAGATCAGTAAAAAGGCGAGCAGGGGGGAGAGCAGCAGGGCTTTGAAGGTGCCGCGTCTGCCCCGGAGCAGCGTCCATCCTCCACGAAAAGGCGAGCCTCCGAGCAGCCGAATAACCTCCGCTGCCGTGGACAGCCCCAGTATTGTCGCAAGGAAGAGTTGCAGCGCAGGGCTGTTAGCAAGAGAGAGGGTGAGTATCACGCCCAGCATCGCACCGCCGGGTGCGCCGATGAACACCCCCGAGGGTCGGTTTTCAAGCATAAACCATGTTACGAAAGGCATTACGATCATGCCGACGATGGTGCCGAACGCAGCACCAGCGGCGACGCGTACGGGCGGGACCTCCGATTTGGTCTCCGGCGAGGGAAGGACGAGGGGAGGAAGGCGCTCCTCCATGCGCAGTAGCGTGACAGAACGCCTGGCGGTCGGCAAAGGCTCGTCCAGGGCGGAGTCGAGCAGCGATGGAAGCAGTATCTCCGCGGCGGCGGCTTCCGCCTTGCGCACCGCGTTCTCCACCTCAGTGACGCTTGGTACGCCCCTTGGTGAAAGGTTGGAGAAATAGACTCGCATACCCATATCGACTGCCCGACGCCTGCACTCCTCCTCCTCTTTGAGTGTAATGACGGGCGTCTTTCTCCTTATGCCCATTCCGCACCCCCTGCCGCCAATATACCGCTTAAAGCGTTTCCTTCTTTACCCTCTCTATGATCCGCGCGGCCTCCTCGGCGGCGAATCTTGTGTATTCAACGCACCTCTCGCGAAGCCCATTCTCCTCGAAGACCGCCATTCCCTCCTGCGTGCCAAGGTCGCAACCCAGCAACAGATGGCAGTCGCGAGCACCGAACTTGCCCTCGAAAGCCTCGATCAGGCGGCGGACGGTGTTTCGGGCTGTTTCGGGCGAATCTCCAGGCTTCGAGCGGCCGAATGCTAGCCCCAGGCCTAGGATAGCTCCGGTCAGAGCGCCGCATGTGCCGCAGGTCCTGCCCATCCCGCCGCACAGCCCGGTGGCTATTCTCGGCATGATGTCCGACTCGACGCCCTGCGCACCGGCAAGCGCCATCAACGAACTCTCCGCGCAACCGAGGCCGGACAAAAAAAGCTCCACCGCATTTTCGCCTATCTCCGGCGGAGACGCGGGTTTAACGTGGTATCGTCCATCTCATCCTCCCGCTGTGAAGGGTATGTTTTCAAACACAATAGCATGAATCGGCGTGCCTCGCAAGAATCAAGCACCCACGGGACTACTCGGCAGGGTGTTCCAGTGGACCATGCTACTTGAAGAACGGGATCAGCGTCCGCTTTTCACTTATCCATTTTACGGCGAGAGACTCGGTCCAGGATTTTGACGGGTTGAAAAGAAGATCCAGCGTGACGGCCAGAACGACGATGCCGACGCAAACAACGACTGTAAGGACGAGAAGCCTTATCTGCCTTGCAATCAGCGATCCTTTTGAGCTTTTTTTCGACTTGTTCTTTCCTTCGGCCATTCCGATCCATCTCCATTCCATCTCTTCATGGCTCCGTAAGCTTATTATACACGTTTTCGTCCGTTTTATCGGAAAATTAGTCGTCGATCCGGCGTCGCTCAATCAAATGTATTCGGGCGTGTGCCGTTTATACAAAAAAAGGGAGAGGCCGCCTGTCAGCCCCTCCCGGATGTTTCTATCCGCTGTTCTTCCAGGCCGTCAGATTTTGAACTGGCCTAGCTTGTTCTCCATCTCCTCCATCCCCTCCAGCAGGGTTCCCGCCTGCGCCGTGACCGACTCGAAAGCCTGCTGGGCGTTCTTAGCGGAGCGGCTTATGCCCTCAATACTGCCAACTATGTCGGAGGTGGCCTGGGAGATGCTGTTCACGGCCTCCACCATCTCTATGTTGGAGAGCGACTGGTTGCGCGCCAGGTCGGATACTTTGTTAAGCTCAAGGTCCATCGAGCCCAGCTCTTTCATGCTGGCCTCAAGGGTCTTTTGAAGTAGTTCGGTCTTCTCGACCACCGAACGAAGGGTTTCCTCCTCCTCCTCGGTGGCCCTGATCGACTCCGCCGCATACCCCGAGAGGGAGTTCATAAGGCTGGATATCTGCATCGCCGCGCGGTTCGACTCCTCGGCCAGCTTGCGTACCTCGTCCGCGACTACGGCGAAACCGCGGCCTGCCTCCCCGGCGCGCGCCGCCTCTATCGCCGCGTTGAGGGCCAGCAGATTTGTCTGGTCGGCGAAGCCCGTGATGGCGCCCACGAACCCGGCTATCGAGTCGACGGCCTCGGCGAGGGCGGACATCTTGGTCCTGTTCTCCTTGGAGCGAGCGCTGACCGTGTCGATGTCGGCTACCGCCTCCTCCATTCTTTGAGCGACCTCCCTGGTGAATGCGAATGTCTTCGCCGACGATTCGACGCACTGACCGGCGGCCTTCGCCACAGCGAGCGCCGTTGCGGCCATCTCGCTTATCGCGGCATTGGTCTCCTCGACGGAGGCCGCGTTCGATTCGGAGAGAGCTACGATCTGCTGCACAGCCTCATTGACCTGCTCTATGGAGTCCATGGACTCCTCCGAGAGGTTCGACATGGTGCGCGTCTCGTCGCCTACATCCCTCGCAATGCCGATTACGTCCTTTACCAGACAGGCAAGCTTCTCGATGAACTGGTTCATCGACGATCCCAGGCGGCCGACCTCGTCCTTCGTCCTTACCTCCACGCTCACGGTAAGGTCGCCCTCTCCCTCTCCGAGATCACGCACTACGTCAGTCATTCTCCGCAGCGGTGCAACCACGCGGAGGAGCACGGCTACGTTGATTATCATCACAGCAACAGCAATCGTCAGCGCCATCATTGAGATCCGTCGGACAATGGCCCTCTGGGAAGCGGATGCCTCTTTCGAGAAAGAGTCGATAAGCTGATCTCTGGTCTTCTCGCT
>JBAYOX010000157.1:0-4931 GCA_041678025.1 Aminobacteriaceae bacterium | reverse complement strand
GGTGGTCATAGAGGAGGAGTCATACCCGGCTCCATGCCGAACCCGGCAGTCAAGCCCTCCATCGCCGATGGTACTGCGGAGGCTATCCGTGGGAGAGCAGGTCATCGCCGGAAATCCTTTTTGTACAAACAGAGCGGGATGTCGTTATTTGACTATGACGACATCCCGCTTTGTTGTTTAATTTACGCTTTTAGGCTATTATCATTCAAGAAAAAGGACTACAAGCGTCATCGCAAAGGGGAGTTAGCATGATACAGATGCCTCGACTTGGAGATCTGCTGGTGCAATCCGGCTCGATCACCAAGGATCAGCTGCAAAAAGCCCTTTCACAGCAGAGGGCGGGCGGGCAAAAGCTGGGACAGCTGCTCGTCTCCGAGAACATTATCACCGAGGGCAAACTCCTCGAGACGCTGGCGGACCAGCTAAAACTCCAGATATACACTCTTTCCAGATACCGTCCCATGGCCGAGGCCCTGAGAATGGTGCCTCACGCCGTGGCCAAGAGGCTTCAGGTAGTCCCGCTGGCGGTAGAGGACGGCAACGTGCTGCTGGTCGCGATGGCGGACCCGCTTGACGTCCTCGCTCAGGACGAAGTAAGGATGATCTCGGGGATGGAGGTTCGCATCGGGATAGTCTCCGCCTCGGAGCTTGACATGAACCTCGAGCGCCTCTACACCATCCAGGAGACCTTGGAGGGTGCCAACCTTGAGTTCATGGAGGGGACAGAGGACGAATCAAGCGCTATGGCCGCGGCCACCAGCTCCCCGGACGACGCGCCCGTAGTTCAGCTTGTAAACAACGTCATCGAGCAGGCAGTAAGGGAGAACTGCTCCGACATACACATAGAGCCGTTCGAGAGAAGCGCCCGCGTCCGTTACAGGATAGACGGAGCCCTTTATAACGCCCTCGACTACCAGCGACTGCTTCATCCGGCACTGACATCCCGGCTGAAGATAATGTCCGGCATGGATATATCGGAGAAGCGCAAGCCTCAGGACGGAAGAATTCTCATAAAGATCCTCGGGCGAAGGGTGGACCTTCGTGTCTCCTCTCTTCCGACGGTCTACGGAGAGAAGATCGTCATACGAATCCTGGACCAGGAGAAGGCGATGGTCGGCCTCAAAAGACTGGGCCTTGAGGAGGACGACAAGGACAAGCTTAACTACGTCTGCGAGGCACCCAACGGCGTCGTGCTGGTAACCGGCCCCACCGGAAGCGGAAAGTCCACGACCCTCTATTCGCTGCTCGAGCAGATAAACAAGCCCGAGGTGAACATAATCACCGTGGAGGACCCTGTAGAGTACTCCATGTACGGCATAAGCCAGGTTCAGGTAAACGAGAGAGCCGGCCTGACATTCGAGGCGACCCTCCGGTCGATTCTCCGTCAGGACCCCGACAAGATAATGGTCGGAGAGATACGCGACGGGCTGACAGCACAGCTCGCCATAAGGGCCGCTCTTACAGGACACCTCGTGCTCTCCACCCTGCACACAAACGACGCCCCCAGCGCTCCAGTCAGGCTTGCCGACATGGGCATGGCGCCCTTCTTGGTGGCCTCCTCACTGATTGCCGTCATCGCCCAGCGGCTCGTCCGAGTCCTGTGCCCCTCCTGCAAGGAGGAGTACGCCATCCCCGACCCAGTATGTGCGACACTCGGGCTTCCTCCCGGTACCAAAGGATTCAAACCAGTAGGGTGCAACGACTGCCGAGGCCTGGGCTACAAGGGCAGGCAGGCGATATTCGAAATCCTGATAGTTAACGAATCACTGCGCGAGATGATAGTCAACGGCGTAAGCGCGGACGTGATACGCAAAGAGGCGATCAGACTCGGCATGAAGACGCTTAGAGAAGCAGGAGTGCAGAAGATAGCATCCGGCGTGACCAGCGTTGAAGATGTAATGAGCATAACTTTTGCATGACGGAAGGAGAGGAGCTCTTTTGCGCATCGACGATCTTTTGGCCAGAGCCGGTGAACTCGGAGCAAGCGACCTGCATCTGAGCGAGGGGATAAAGCCCGGATTTCGCGTGGACGGAATAATAACCATGCACCCGGACTATTCACATATCACGGCGGAGGATATGGAGGGCGTTCTCGAATCACTGCTAATGCCGCCGGAGATAGCCAGGTTCAAGAAGAACAAGGAGCACGACTTCAGCTTCACCTACCGTTCCCCGGCGGGGGAGGAGGCCCGGTTCCGTGGCAACGTCTACTACGAATCAGGAAGGATGGGCATCGCCCTGCGCCAGATACCCATCCGTATACGCACCCTGGAGGAGCTGAACCTCCCCTCTGTGCTCAGCCAGATAGCCGAGCTGCGAAGGGGGCTGTTCCTGGTCACCGGACCCACCGGCCACGGCAAGAGCTCCACCCTTGCAGCACTCATTCAGATGATCAATGAGACACGCAGGGAGCACATAATCACTATCGAGGACCCTATCGAGTACATATTCAAGTCAAAGGAGTGCATCGTTCACCAGCGCCATGTGGGGATCGACACGGACAACTTCGCCGAGGCACTGAAGCGCGCCCTCAGACAGGACCCGGATGTCATACTCATAGGCGAGATGAGAGACCTCGAGACAGTCGCCGCCGCCATCACCGCAGCAGAGACGGGACACCTGGTGCTCGCCACCCTTCACACGCAGGACGCGGCGCAATCCATAGACCGCATAATCGACGTCTTCCCGCCGCACCAGCAGCAGCAGATACGCATTCAGCTGGCGTCCATAATCGTCGGCGTATGCTCACAGCAGCTCATCCCTCTCCCGGACTCGGGCAGAATTGTCGCGACCGAGATACTTCTGGCCAACCCCGCAGTCCGCAACTGCATCAAGGAGGGCAAGACGAACCAGATAAAGACCCTGATCCAGACCGGAACAAACATAGGAATGCGCACGATGGAGCAGTCCCTCTCCGACCTGGTGAAAGGTGGCGTCATGCCGTTTGAGACAGCCATGACCTATGCGTACGACCCGAAGGACCTTCAAAGGATTCTTTACGGTTAGGCCGATAATATACACTTGCACGTCGGAGCGCTGGAAGGTATCATCGTAATCATCGTTATAACAGTTCAAGTACGTACAAACAGCGGAGGTAGCTATGGACTTCAAGTATAAGGCGCGCTCGCTTGACGGCAAGCTCGTCGAAGGGGTAATCTCTGCGTCGAACCAGGACGAGGCGGTCGGCATGATCAGGCAGAGGGGCATGCAGCCCATCAGGTTGGACAAAAGCGCGGGAAGTGCGGGACAGACGAGCTTCTCCCTAATGTACTGGATAAACATGCACAGATCCATCCCCCTGCGCGACACGGTCATATTCTTCCGCCAGCTCAGCGCCATGATCAACGCCGGGGTCACACTCGGCAACGCGCTGGAGATACTTGCCGGGCAGACGAAAAGCGCACGCCTTGGTGAGGCCATCCGAAAGGTCCGCACCGGAATAGACTCCGGCTTCTCCTTCAGCGAGGGGCTCAGGTCCAGAAGCGGAGAGTTCAGCACGCTCATGGTGGCCATGATAGCCGCAGGAGAGGAGGGGGGCGTGCTCGACAAGAGCATCGAACGCCTCGCCACATTTCTTGACAAGCAGGACGAGCTTCGCAGGAAGGTCATCTCCGCAGTCACCTATCCCACCGCGGTCATCCTCTTCGCCTTTGTCATCCTCTATATACTCATCACAGTCGTCATGCCGCGCTTCTCAAAGGTCTTTGACGGTATGAACGTAAAACTGCCCGCCATGACCGTCGCAGTATTCGAATTCTCCAACTGGGTGGCCAACTACTGGTACCTCCCCGTCGGACTGTTCGTGGTAGCCATTATAGTAATTGGGTGGATGAACAAAAACAAAGCCACCCGCCCGATAATTGACAACATAAAGATACGCCTCCCCCTCGTCGGAGACATAGTCTTCAAGGGGATCATGGCCCGGTCGAACAGGACACTTTCGTCGCTTGTCGAGTCCGGCGTGCCGATACTGCGCGCACTTGATATGACCGCCGAGGTCTCGGACAACGCCGTCGTCAGCAAGGGGTACGAGACAATGCGCGACGCCGCGCGCAAGGGGGGGTCGCTGGGGGACACGGCCAAGACCATCAAGGCGTTTCCCGTCATGATATCCCACATGATGAAGGTCGGCGAGGAGACTGGAAGGCTTGAGGAGATGCTGTCCAAGGTGGCGGACTGGTTCGAGGCGGAGCTGGAGGAGAAGATCAAAAGGCTCACCTCCATACTCGAGCCGCTTCTGATAATCTTCGTCGGTGGAATCGTCGCCATCGTCGCCCTTGCCATCTTCACCCCAATTGTAACGGCGATTCAGGAAATGATGTAGAAAATATTTTTTAAGATTGTAGTGCTTAAAGGGTTGTGCTACTTGCACAGGTGTGTTATAATCCCAAAAACAAATATACAGAGAAATGCAAGAAAGGGGTGGTACGCGTCACAATCACAAGGAATGCGCTCGATGGACACAGGGGCCGGAGGCATTTTCACCCCAATGCGCAACAGGGCCGGTTTCTATATCCGGCGGGAAAAATATCGCTCTAATTTTTTTACCTACATATTAAAGAGGAGGAATTATCATGAAGAAAATGCTCAAGAGACGTTCGGGATTCACCCTTGTCGAGCTTCTGATCGTCATCATCATCATCGGTATCCTGGCTGGAGCTATGCTCCTCGTTGCCGGCAGCGGCGGAGACTCCGCCGAGGCGACTAAGATAATCAGCGACCTCAGGAGCCTTAAGTCGGCCGCACTTCTCTACTATGCTGACCATCCGATTAACCCCCAAATGCCAGATACTACAGACCTACAGAAGTACATGGACAGGGTGCTTGGCGCTAGCTATGATATAACCGGAACAAACGGCACATCCCCTTACTTCGACAACTGGTGGATCAGCAGCACGACGAACAAGTCGACCGGTGTTCAGCAAAAACTC
>JBAYOX010000156.1:0-4932 GCA_041678025.1 Aminobacteriaceae bacterium | reverse complement strand
GGCCGTGGCAACGATATCCTGCTGACTGGGCGGGCGACGGATGTAAACAGGGCGGTCAGCGTGATACAGGCGCTGGACCGGCCTGACAGGATTGTCAGCTCTAAGACCATAAAAATCCAGTACGGTACGCCGGAGATGATTGCCTCGCACCTTTCATCGCTGGCTCAGGTTCACGGCAGCCCCGTCTTCGGCCTGGCCGTGGTCGCGGACGTGTCCGGCAGGCAGATTGTGATCGCAGGGGAGGAGAAGGAGCTGAAACAGGCCGCGAAGATCGTGGCCGAACTCGACGTGGTGCCGAAGACCGGCGAGCTTCATGTCTATCAGCTTCAGAACGCCGACGCCAAGGTAGTCTCCGAGCAGCTGACCACGATTCTGGCCGCTCAGGCGGCGACAGGGAAGCTGATAGCATCCGTGGTACCCGACGTACCCACCAACAGCCTGATAGTAGCCTCCTCTCCTACGGATTTCAAGACCATCTCGGAGATAATCAGGACGGTCGACACTCTTCCGAGGCAGGTGCTTATTAGAGGTCTTATAGCGGAGGTCAACCTGACGAAGCTCGACAACGCCGGGGTCGACTGGGCGACTTGGGGAGGCTCGGTCGCCGGGGACGCCGTCATAGCCGGGCAGATGAACATGGGAGGGGCAGTTCCGGGTACGATAATAGACTGGTTCAGGGAGCTGTCGAAGTCCGAGACTACGTACAGAACGGGAACCGACTCTCAGGGGAATCCCACCTACGGGCTGAAGACCGAGTACACAGGCATGGGCCTGGTGTACGCCTACCTCGACCTGCTGAAGAAATTCGACGCAATAAACGTGCTGTCGATGCCGCGCCTGATGTGCACCAACAACCTGCCTAGCGAGCTGCAGGTCGGGCAGGTGATACCCCAGCTGAAGGGAAAGCTCTCAGACATCAGCAGCGCGAGCTCTGTTCAGAACAGCTACGAGTACAAGGACACGGGCCTCATACTTAATGTTACTCCCTCGATACGAAGTGGGAACCTCGTCGCTCTCGACGTCGAGCAGATCGTTGAGGAGGTCCTGACCGCGATGACATCCGAGACTCCGGTGACCTCGAAGCGCAAGATCAAGACGAACGTGATGGTCGCATCCGGCAATACACTCATACTGGGTGGCCTGATTAAAGAGGCGGAGAAGAGCATAAAGTCGAGGGTGCCGGGCCTGTCGTACATTCCGCTAGTCGGAGGGCTCTTCACCCGTTCGGTGAAGCAGCGCGAGAAGATAGAGCTTATGATCTTCCTGACCCCGTATATCCTTGAGACGCCCGAGGAGGCGGCCGAGATGACTAGCGAGATCGCATTGGGAGAGCACGGCCCCAGCACCATGGAGAAGTCCCTGTGGGAGCGAATGGAGAAGGAGTACCGTGAGGCCGTCAAGACACAGACGAAATAACGGAAGGTGGAATAGACCTTGACTACCGCCAAGCTCCCTGACATAGAGGAGATCGCCCCTCTCATTCGGGGAAGGGTGAGTCTGGATGCCCTGAAGACAGCGGACATCCTTCCAATCAGGGAGGATGAGGGTCGTATCGTGGTGGCCCTCTCCTCTCTGGAGGCCTTCCCGAGCGCTCAGGTTCTGGCGGCCTCGTTCGGCAAGGAGGCTGACTGGGAGATACACCCGCGTGAGACTATAGACGCCGTACTGGGACGACTTTACGATCTTCGCGGAGGTGTTGCTGACGATACCCTTTCCGAGATGACCGGGATTGATGACGACGACGATTTTCTGCGAGAGGACGTTCAGAGCGACTCCGTTGATGTTCCGGTGATAAAGCTGGTCAACGGCCTACTTCGCGAGGCCTTGAAGATTCGCGCCACTGATATTCACGTCGAGCCGTTCGAGGACGAGGTGCTGATTCGTTTCAGGGTGGACGGGGTTCTCCATGACAGGCTACGCCTGCCCAGAAACCAGCAGGCACCTCTGACCAGCAGGATCAAGGTAATGGCAAGGATGGACATCGCCGAGCGGCTGGCCCCGCAGGACGGGCGTATCGGTATTACCGTAGGCAAGCGGGCCGTGGATATCCGAGTCAATTCGGTGCCGGTTCAGCACGGCGAGCGCATAGCGCTTAGAATTCTCGACAAGGGCGCGGGGCTCCTGTCGCTTGAGCAGCTCGGAATGGACGCGACCTCAAGGGACACAATGGATAATCTAATCAAGAACCCGCACGGGCTTATACTCTTCACCGGTCCCACCGGATCGGGAAAGACGACGACTCTCTACGCCATCCTGCAGGCTCTTGCGAAGCCCGAGGTGAACATAATCACAGTTGAGGACCCGATAGAGTACGCGGTCCCCGGCGTGGGTCAGATACAGGTGAACGAAAAGGCCGGAGTGACGTTCCCCTCCGCCCTTCGCTCGATACTTCGCCAGGACCCCGATATTGTCATGATCGGAGAGATGCGCGATTTCGACACGGCCCATATAGGAGTGCAGGCATCCCTCACGGGACACCTGGTTCTGTCGACTCTGCACACAAACGACTCGATATCCGCCGTGGTGCGTCTGATAGACATGGGCATAGAGCCATACCTGGCTGCTGGCTCGCTACTGGGTGCCATAGCGCAGAGGCTTGTCCGGACGGTCTGTCCTGAGTGTGCCAAGGAGTTCGATGCCCCCTCGGTCTTCCGGAAGGAGGGAATCGCCAGGGTGACTCGCGGCGTTGGCTGCTCCGCCTGTATGGGCACCGGCTTCATGGGGCGTGTGGGACTGTACGAACAGTTCCTGCTGGATGACGAGCTCCGCGAGATGGTCGCATCCAACGCTCCTCAGTCCAAGATCAGGTCCGAGGCCCGCAAACATGGTTTCAGGACCCTGTGGGAGCTCGGACTCGACGCTCTACGCGAAGGGAAAACCTCCCCCGAGGAGCTGCTTCGGGTTGTGTCGGCAACCGAGTTCGCGATGGACGAGGGGGCGGACTGATCAATGCCGTCTTACAGATACACGGCTTACGATGCGTCTGGCAAACTTCGTAAAGGGGTGATAGACGCGCCGTCGAGCACAAGGGCTGGAGAGCTCCTCGCTGATCAGAGCCTTGTGGCGGTGGAGATAGTCGAGGGGGCTGCTGCTTCGATTAAAAAAGGGAAGGTGTTCACCCTCGCGTATCACTCGCTTTTCTGTAAGGGGCTTGCGTCATATCTGAACAGGGGCATTCCTCTGGCGGAGGCCCTTCGCTTTCTCAGCAGGCATTCGTCGGACAAGAGGATTGCGGCCACATGCCTGCATCTGCACGAGAGTGTACAGGCAGGAAAACGCCTATCGGTAGCCCTTGAGGAGACCGGACTCTTCAGGGATGACCTGGTCCGCATCGTCGACTCGGGAGAGAGGACGTCGGCTATGACAGGCGTCCTTGAACAGGTCGCTCGACAGTACGCCATAGAGGACAAACAGCACCGCAAAATTCGCTCTGCACTCACCTACCCAGTGGCCATGTCGGTCATAGGAGTCGGGGTCGTAGTCTTCCTGCTCACCTACGTAGTCCCCAAGTTGACCGAGCTGTTCACGGAGATGGGTCAACAGCTTCCCCTTCCTACGAGGATTCTTCTCGCTATAACGGGTTTTATCAGGGAGTGGGGAATTGTCTTGCTGATAGTGGTTGCTATCTTCATCCTGCTGTTACGCCGCAGCAAGAGAAAATTTTCGCTACCTGTATTCAGACGAGTACGAGAGAGCATCACCCTATCGCTTGTCATGTCCCACCTTAGCACGCTGCTCTCAGCGGGCATTCCTCTTGTCCAGGCGCTTAACATGGCGTCGTCGATGGACTCCAATCCGGCCCGTTGGCTTGATGCGGCAAGGCTGGTCAAGGAGGGATTTCGCTTCGACCGTGCCCTTGAGAAACAGGGCTCCTTCTCCGAGGAGGTAATATACATTCTGCGTATAGGGGAGATGGGAGGAGACCTTCCTGGCGCAGTGAAGCAGGTTGCGGAGATGAACTGGGAGGAGGCGCTGGAGAGCATGGAGCGGATATCAACCCTGGTGCAGCCTGCTATGGTCCTGTTCCTGGGCTTCTCCGTGGGGTTTGTCGTCCTAGCCATCCTGCTGCCTATCTTCGAGCTCTCTAGTCTGGCCGGTTGACGCCGTTAAAAAACTTTTTATTTGAAATGGAGGAAGAAGAAATGAGCCTGTGGATAAGCAAGAGGAGAACTGGGTTCACGCTGGTCGAAGTCCTTGTGGTGGTGGTCATACTTGGCCTTCTGGCCGCCCTTGTGGCCCCGAAGATAGTCGGTCAGGGCGAGGAGGCCAAAAGGACCGCAGCCTCTGTCCAGATAAGGGAGATAGAGCAGGCTCTTGAGATGTACAGGCTGGACAGCAGCATGTATCCTACGACAGCCCAGGGGCTCGAGGCCCTCGTGAGCAAGCCGACCACCCCGCCTGAGCCCAGACGCTATCGTGAGGGGGGGTATATAAGAAAGCTTCCCGTCGATCCGTGGGGAAGTCACTATGTCTACCGCATGCCCGGTGACCACTCCGAGTTCGACCTGTTCTCCAAGGGGCCGGACGGGGAGGAGGGCGGAGAGGGGACAGGAAGGGATATCACAAACTGGGAGTAAAACCTGGCACCCCTCTCTTTATTTGAAGGGGTGCCGTTTTTTTATAAGTCTTTGGAAGTCAGAGTGTCGTAATCCACCGCCCTGTACTGTCTGAAGTCCTTCTCGGGGACGAATATGGCACCCGGGGGGCAGAAAGCCACGCAGCGCTGGCATACGAAACATCGGTCAAGAAAGCGGGGGTATTCCTCCATGACGATATTCTTTGCAGGGCACAGGCGGACGCATTTACCGCACTGAATGCACCTTCTATTGTCTATAGCCAGGGGAAAGAGCCTCTTCATGAAGCTCCAAGGCTTGGTGCTTCTTCTGCCCAGCATGTCCAGGATAGGAGAGATAGGGCTGCCGCGGTGCCAGG
>JBAYOX010000155.1:0-4933 GCA_041678025.1 Aminobacteriaceae bacterium | reverse complement strand
GCTCTTGCCTACGCCGGAGCCGGCGAAGATGCCTATCCGCTGGCCTGTGCCGAGTGTGAGGACTCCGTCTATTACTTTTACCCCGACGGGAAGGGGCGAGGATATCATCTTTCTGCGAAGAGGGTGAGGCGGTTCTGCATGGAGGGGGTAAAAGTCGGACGCCGCAATCGGCCCCTTGTCGTCAAGCGGCTGACCGAGGCCGTCGAGTACTCTCCCGAGGAGGGCCTGCCCCACCCTGACTCCGAGTGGGCGCTCCATAGAGAGGACGTCGCATCCGGGGCCGATCTCCTTGAGGTTGCCCAATGGCATCAGCAACACCCTCTCGCCACGGAAGCCCACGACCTCGGCGGATAGAGAGGAGTCGCTGTTCCTGTAGCGTATGGAGCATAAGTCTCCGACGCGGACATCGGGACCTCTTGATTCGGCGACCAGGCCGACCACCTGAACGATGCGACCGTTTATGCGCGTGAGCTGGACGTCCTCCAATCGGTGTTGAAGTATCTTAAGCAGCCCGTCATCAACCGTTCTCGGCTGCATCTTTTCGTCCCTCGATGAAGAGATGGTCTATCTCCTTCTGTATCTGCTCGAGCTGCGTACGCCATCTGGCGTCGTAGATGCCGAGGTTGGTCTCGACGATGCAGCTTCCCTTCTCTACGTTCAGGTCGGGGATGAACTCAAGGTGCTTCACACCCAGCAACAGGTCGCCGAACTCGTCTTTTCGCTCGGCGGTGTGCTCCGCGTCTGCAGGGTTCAGGTAGACCAGTATGCTCTCCCTGTCGCTGAGACGCTCCATCAGGCTACGCAGTATCGGGAGCACGGTCCCCTCGGAGACCTCCACCTCTCGGTGAAGCATCCTGGAGAGTATCAGCTCCCACAGGCGGATCAGTCGCGGCATCCCCAGGGCGGCCAACTCTGCTGAGCTCGCGTCAAGGGCCGTGTGTACCCCTTCAAGCAACGAGACCAAAGAGGCGACCCTGGTCTCGTACTCCAGGGCAATCTCCTCCCTGGCCCTGGTCACGCCCTCTTCGTAGCCCGACTTACGCCCCTCCTCCGCCCCCTCGGTAGCGGCCATTTTTTTAAGCGCCGCCGCCTCGGCCTCGATGGCGACCTTCATCTCTTGCCGCTCTGCGGCAAGCCTCTCTCTCTCCTTTGCCATCTCCTTCTCAGAGAGGGAGAGACGGGCGAGGAAGTCCCTGTTCTGCTGCTCGGCGGCGTGGAGCTCGGCGCGCAGGCGGTCTATCTCCCTGTTCAGAGCCGCGTCGCGGTCTTGTTCGACATCTCTTGCACCGGACTCGGCTGCGACATCATCCGGCGCTTCCGCAGCCACGGGCGACATCCCGACTTTCACGGCCTCCGGTAGCACTCGGACCGCGCGGATGATGTTCGCCCTGGAGAACTTAGACAATAAGCTCTTCCTCTCCGCCGCGCGAGATGACTATCTCTCCGACGTCCTCCAGTGCCCTGATGACGTTCACGATCTTCTGCTGGGTCTCCTCGACGTCCTTCACCCGGACAGGTCCCATGTAGTCCATGTCCTCCCTGAGCATCTCGGAGGCGCGCTTGGACATGTTCTTGAAAAACTTGGCGCGCAACTCGTCCGTGGCGCCCTTGAGGGCCAGGGAGAGGTCCTTCATCTCGACCTCGCGGAGCACCCGCTGCAACGAGCGGTCGTCGAGTCTGATGATGTCCTCGAAGACGAAGAGCCTGCGCTTGATCTCCTCGGCCAGCTCGGGGTCGTTCTCCTCCAGGTGCTCCATTATGTTGCGCTCTGTTCCGCGGTCGACGTTGTTGATGATGTTTACTATGGCGTCGATGCCTCCGGCGAGCGTGAAGTCCTGTCCCATTACCGTGCTTAGCTTTCGTTCGAGCACTCTCTCCACCTCCCGAAGCACTTCCGGGGTGATGCGATCCATCTTGGCGATGCGCTTGGCCACCTCGGCCTGCATCGTGGCGGGCAGGCCGCCGATGATGCTAGCTGCCTGCACCGGCTCCAGATACGACAGTATGAGTGCGATTGTCTGCGGGTGCTCTCCCTGGATGAAGCCGAGCACCTGCTGGGCGTCCGTGTGGCGCATGAAGTCGAACGGGCGGACCTGAAGGCTTGCGGTGATGCGAGTGAGAAGGTTGTGAGCCCTCTCCGGGCCAAGCGCCCTCTCCAGGATATCCCTTGCGTACTCCACCCCGCCGCGCGCCATGTACTCGCGGGCGAGCAGTACCTCCTGGGCCTCTTTTAGCACGGCGAGGCGCATCTCCGGCGTCACCTTGCGAAGGTTGGCGACCTCGAGCGTTACTATCTCGATCGATGTGTCGTCCATCCTCTTGTAGATCTCAGCCGCGATCTCGTTCCCCAGGGCGACCATGAGGATGGCTATCTTCTCTTTTCCCAACATGCCTTTAGTTGAAGACTTTGCCACTGTCCACCCCTCCCCGCCCCTACTCCTCCGACAGCCAATCCTGAACCAGATTGGCTATCTCTTCTGGCTTGCTGCGCGCGTAGGCGCGAAGCTGTTCCTCAAGCACGGCAAGTTCACCCTGGGCCTCAAGCAGCTCCGGCGACGAGAGGAGCTCCTGAATGGTGGGGAAGCGCTTCTGGTCTGTTGTCGGAGTGACGGCCAGCCGCATCTTCCTGCGGCGCATCCAGAAGACGCCCGCAAGTGTGGCCGCCGTCAGAAGCAGGGCCGCGACTATCAGGAAGATAATAAGCTTCATCCGCTGTTCCGCCGCCAACTGCTCTGCCAGGGCATCCGCGAATGTAGTGGAGAATGGCATTCCGTTGATCTCCAGCTGGTCTCCCCTTGTCTCCTTCAGCCCTATGGCCGGAGCGACCAGGGCCCGCAGTTCGTTTATGCGCTGCTGCTCCAGCTCTCCGTCCACCAGGACGGAGGCGGTCAGGCGGTGAATCGCGCCCGGCGTGACGACCTGCTGGGTCTCGCGAGTGGTGATCTCGTAGTTGTTTGTGGTCTCGGTCTTCGCGTACTCCGTCTGCCCAGCCTGCTGCTGGGCTATCGCGTAGCCGGGGATGTTCGTAGTGGTCCCGGGGGCTCCGCCTATGGGCCCTCCAGTCCCGGAGTAGGTCTCCTCCATCTGCTGCTGACTCCTGATGACGCCCTTGCCCGTCTCTCCGGGTATATACTCCTTGGTGGCGCTGGTCCTGCGGTCGAAGTCGAGATCGACCTTCACTCTTACGACAACCTTGCCCGGGCCGAAGACCTTCTCGAGCATTATGCGGACCTTGTTCTCAAGCTCGCGCTCCTGCTGACGCTCCAGCTCACGCTGTACGGAGGAGACGGTGCGCCCTTCGCCCGCGCCGGAGTAGATAAAAAACTCCTCGTCAAGCAGATCAGAAAGCACCTTCCCCGCAGTGTCCACGACTGTGATGTCCTCGGGGAGAAGGCCTTGAACGGCGTGCGATACCAGGTGAACTATTGCCTTCACGTGGTCGGCGCCTATGGTCATTCCGGTTTTGAGGCGTATCAGGACCGAGGCGGTTGAGGGCTGCTGCTGTTCAAGGAAGAGGCGCTGTTCGGGGATGACTATGTTTACCTTGGCGTAGTCGACCGCGTCTATTTGGCGTATTGTCCGCTCCAGCTCTCCCTCAAGAGCCCTTGTGTAGGTGACCTTCTGCTGGAACTCGCTCAGCCCCATCTTGGCAGTGTCGAAGAGCTCGTAGCCGACGCTGCCCCCCTTGGGCAGGCCGCCTTGAGCGAGGCTGAGCCTGGTCTCGTAGACCAGCGCTCTTGGGACGAGTATAGCATCGGCTGCTGGATCCAGCTTGTAGTCGACCTTGTTCTCGCGAAGCCAAGCTACGATCGAGGACTGATCCTCCACCTCCAGCGCTGTGAACAGGGGCTCGTAAGCGGAGCTTCCGGCCCATAAGACACCAAGGATCAGAGCAACAATCACCAGCGCCGTTGCTCCGGCTATGGAAAACCGCTGCCACGGCCTCAGCGACGACCAGAAGAGGCTGCCTCGCGCTAGCGCTTGGCGCAACCAGTCCATAAGTTAAGCCTATACCGACATGCGTCCGAGCTGTTGGTACGCGTCTACCAGCTTGTTGCGCACCTCGGTGATCAAGCGTAGCGCAAACTCCGCACGCTGAGCGGAGAGGACTACCTCGGAGATATCGTCAACATCGCCGGTCGCAAGCTTGTTTACCATATTGTCGGAATCCTGCTGAAGGTCGTTCACGTTTTTCATGGAACTCTCCAGTAGGTCTTCAAATGTCAGGCCAAGCCCGCGAGTCATACCGGCTCTCTCCACATACTGAGAAGTAGCCGGGCTTGTTCCCACCACGGCCAGTTTTGTTAAATCAAGTTTCAAATGATCCATTTGATTTCCTCCTCGATGGTGTTGAGAGCTCAATCTAAGTCATTGTAACACAACCGTTAATTTATAACAAAAGCGAGAGGCTTTTGATTAGCCTCTCGCATCATGTTAAGTAGGACCAAAGAACCATCCTAGGCAAAATACCTAGATTTTTACTGGTAAAACCGCGAACTACCCTCTCATTATCTCAAGGGCTCCCGACCACATGTTACGCGCGGCGTCCGCGACCGCCAGGTTGGCCTCATACGCCCTGCTGGCTACGAGCATATCGGTCATCTCCCTGACTACGTTGACGTTGGGAAAGGCAACGTACCCCTCCTCGTCCGCATCAGGGTGCTCCGGCTGGTATGCGAGGCGCGGGGGGAGGCTGTCCTTGGCTATCTCGGTCACACGGACTCCGCCTATGTCCTCGTAGCCTCCTATAGTCTTGTCGAGCATCTCGGCGAAGACTGGAACGCGCCTCCTATAGGGACCGCCCTCGGCCGTGCGGGTTGTATTGACGTTGGCTAAATTCGACGATATCGCGTCCATCCACAGACGGTGGGCGGTAAGCGCGCTTCCTGAAACATCAATGGATCTGAACATCCTCACGGATTATCGACCTCCT
>JBAYOX010000154.1:0-4935 GCA_041678025.1 Aminobacteriaceae bacterium | reverse complement strand
CAAGTCCGTATTCGACAATCTGAAGCTGTATCAGCCCAAGGACCGCTTCACGATCAGCATCGTGGACGACGTTACCCACACTTCCCTCCCCGTCCACGAGCACATCGCCGCGGCCCCGGAGGGCACGATCCGCTGCAAGTTCTGGGGTCTGGGCTCCGACGGAACGGTGGGCGCCAACAAGAACTCCATCATGATAATCGGAGACAGGACGGACATGTACGCGCAGGGCTACTTCGCATACGACTCCAAAAAGTCCGGCGGAATCACTGTCTCTCACCTTCGCTTCGGAGACAAGCCGATAAAGTCCACCTATCTCATCGACATGGCCGACTTCATCGCCTGCCACAAGCAGGAGTACGTCAATCTCTACGACGTCCTTGGTGGCCTGAAGAAGGGCGGGACATTCCTCCTCAACACTCAGTGGACGACCGTCGAGGAGCTTGAAAAACACCTCCCCTCCAGAATGAGAAGGGCTCTTGCGAACAACGAGATACAGCTATACATCCTTAACGGGACCGACATCGCGGAGGAGATCGGCCTTGGCAACAGGATCAACATGATCATGCAGGCCGCCTTCTTCAAGCTGTCCAACGTCATCCCCATCGACGACGCAGTCAAGTACATGAAAGAAGCGATCGAAGAGAGCTACGGACGATACGGCGAGAAGGTAGTCCAGATGAACTACAAGGCCGTGGACGAGGGGATCGGCGCTCTCAAGAAGATCGACGTCCCGGCGGAGTGGGCTAACGCGACGACGGAGCCGGAGCTCATATCCGGTCTGCCAGCCGAGATTCCCGCCTTCATCAAGGACGTCTGCATGCCGATAAACGCTCAGGGCGGGGACTCCCTCCCGGTCAGCGCCTTCCTCGGAAGAGAGGACGGAAGCTTCCCGTCAGGTACCGCCGCATACGAGAAGCGCGGAGTCGCGGTCAACGTTCCCGAGTGGAATGCCGATAAGTGCATCCAGTGCAACCAGTGCTCCATGGTCTGCCCCCACGCGGCAATCCGTCCCTTCCTGCTCGACGAGCAGGAGGCGGCCGCCGCGCCTGCAGGCTTCGGCGCGGTCGATGTCAAGGGCAAGGAGTTCCCCGGTCACAAGTACAAGATGCAGGTCGACATCCTCGACTGCCTCGCCTGCGGCAACTGCGCGGATATCTGCCCGGTAAGCGCCCTTGAGATGAAGCCTCTCGCCTCGCAGGAGGCGGAGATCCCCAACTGGAACTACGCCGTCGAAAGCGTCACCGACAAGTCCGGGCAGACCAACCTCTTCACCGTTAAGGGCAGCCAGTTCTCTCAGCCTTTGATGGAGTTCTCGGGCGCATGTGCCGGATGTGGCGAGACGCCGTACGTCAAGCTGGTGACCCAGCTCTTCGGCGACCGTATGCTCGTCGCAAACGCCACCGGCTGTTCCTCCATCTGGGGAGGCTCTGCCCCCAACATGCCCTACACCAAGAACGCCAAGGGGCAGGGTCCGGCATGGGCCAACTCTCTCTTCGAGGATAACGCCGAGTACGGCTACGGAATGAAGCTCTCCATCAACGCCACGATGCAGTACGTCGAGGATGCAGTGAAAGATCTCCTTGCCCTCGACATCCCTACCGACATGAAGGCCGTATTCACCGAGTGGCTCGAGTCGAAGGACGACGGAGACAAGTCGAAAGCCGCAGCGGAAAAAGTCCTGGCGGTGCTTGACCGTGACGTGTGCCCCGAGGCAAACAAGCTTCTCTGCGAGATAGCATGCCGCAAGGACTACCTCGTAAAGAAATCCGTCTGGATCTTCGGCGGAGACGGCTGGGCGTACGACATCGGATTCGGCGGGCTTGACCACGTGCTCGCCTCCGGAGAGGACATCAACGTTCTCGTCCTCGACACGGAGGTCTACTCCAACACCGGCGGCCAGTCGTCCAAGGCAACCCAGACTGCGGCGATCGCCAAGTTCGCAGCGTCCGGCAAGAAGGTCAAGAAGAAGGACCTCGGTCGTATCGCGATGACCTACGGCTACGTCTACGTGGCTCAGGTCGGCATGGGCGCCGACAAGAACCAGCTCATGAAGGCCCTCAGAGAGGCGGAGGCCTACAAGGGGCCCTCATTGGTCATCGCCTACGCCCCCTGCATCGCACACGGCATCAGCGCAGGCATGGGCAAGACCCAGGATCAGACGAAGAAGGCCGTAGAGGCTGGATACTGGCACCTGTACAGGTACAACCCGGATCTTGCCGACGAGGGGAAGAACCCGTTCATCCTCGACTCCAAGGAGCCAAAGGCTGACTTCAAGGAGTACCTGATGAGCGAGGTCCGTTACGCCTCCCTTAAGAAGGAGTTCCCTGAGACCGCGGACGCCCTCTTCGAGAAGGCGGCCAAGGACGCACGCCAGCGCTACGAGATATACAAGCAGCTGGCCGAGATGGGAAAGGAGCCCGTGAAGGCGGAAGCGTAACACACGCCTTAAGTGCATGAAAAGGAGAGGGGAGTTATCCCCTCTCCTTTTTTCTAAAGCGACAGTCATTCGAGCGCCTGCCACCATCCTTTCGAGGCCTCTGCGGGCATATTGCCGTGCATGTATACCTATTAGCCCGTGCTTTGAATCATTGACCGCAAGAGGCTTCTTGTGTATAATGGCCACATCAAAACGGGACGTAGCGCAGTCTGGTTAGCGTACCTGCATGGGGTGCAGGTGGTCGGAGGTTCGAATCCTCTCGTCCCGACCAGAATTTCAGAGCGGGGGCGATCCCCGCTCTTTTTTTCGGGAGCGCCATCATGAATCACAATCCCTCGTTTCAGCCGAAAAAAAGCCTCGGACAGAACTTCCTGGTGGACAGAAACATACTGAGCCACATCATGGACAGGGCTAACATCTCCAAGGAGGACGTCGTCCTCGAGATAGGAGCCGGGCAGGGAATACTGACCAGGGAGCTGGCCTCCACCGGATGCGCTCATCTGCACTCTGTGGAGATCGACCGTAGCCTTTCGGGTTATCTTTGCGATATCCCGTTGGCAAACCCGGGGAGGTTCTCGCTCATATGGGAGGATGCCCTCGCACTAGACTATGCTGCACTCTCTCCGCATCCGGGGAAGGTCGTGGCGAATATCCCCTACAACATCACCACTCCGCTCATCTGGAGGCTTCTCGAACAGCTTCCGCCCTTCGGGACCGACTATTTTTTACTAATGGTCCAGAGGGAGGCGGCCGACAGAGTAATTGCTCCACCCAGGACCAAGGAGCGGTATCCTCTTGGAATTACACTGGAGCTCATGGGAAAGGCAACTTTGGTAAGAAACGTCTCCCCACGCTCGTTTCGCCCGGCCCCGTCGGTGCTCTCCGCTCTTCTTGAGATCAGGCTTTCCGGCTGCTATATCGACCTGCCGAATGACGCGCTCTGGAGGGGGATGCTGCGCTCCGGCTTTGCTCACAGGAGAAAGAAGCTGCTTAACAACCTGCTCTCACTTAGCCCTGAAAAAGACTGGAAAACGCTTTTTCATACAGGGGGCATCTGCGAAAATGCGCGCGCCGAGGAGCTTACAGGCGACGATTGGATTGGACTGTGGAGGTCGGCAAAGGAAAACGGCGGGTAAAAAACCTCTGCCCAATACAACCGGGCAGAGGCCTGGTGAACTAGTGAGAAAAAGAACGACTCTACTCCACCCTGTCCTTGAGCGCCTTTCCAGGACGAAAGACGGGAATGGTCTTCGCTGGAATCTTGATGACTTTCTTCGGATCCTGAGGATTGCGCCCCTCGCGAGCCGCTCTCTCCCGGACTTCGAAAGTCCCGAAACCAACGAGCTGGACTTTTTCTTTCCTCTCGAGCGCGGCCTCTATCGCCCCGAACACCGCCCCGACAGCCGCCGCCGACTCCTTTTTGTTCAAACCCGTTGCCTTCGCTACTTCCGCTATCAGTTCCGCCTTGGTCACCTTATACAGCCTCCTCTTGATAAGATTTCGCTCCTTCTTCAACCTTACTTATTCCCATACTACAAAACCAGTTATTTCAACACCCCTGCCGACGGTCTATATTTACCAGCAATTCCAGTCCTGGTCAAGTGAAATCTTCATTTTTCATCCTTTTCCCGCCAGAAAATGCGCATAGGAGTGCCAGAAAACTCGCCCAAGCCTCTTAATTCCTTTTCTATATGGTTTTCAAAAGACTTTGACGCCAGTTCGGAGTCGTTAACGAAAAACACAAATGTCGGCGGTTTTACTCCTGCCTGGGTACAGTAGTACATTTTCAGAGCCTTGCCCTTTCGGCTTGCAGGAAGAGAGTCGAAGGCAAGTACATCCCTCACCAGACGGTTGAGAAGAGTGGTGCCTATTCTCCTCTCCCTGTTCTCCTCCACGCGCACTATCGCATCGGGCAGCTTGTTCATACCCCTTCCCGTCAGAGCCGAGACAAAAAGAATCGGGGCGTAATGCAAGAATACCATCTCGTCCCTGAAGCGTTTTTTCATCTTGTCCCCGAGCTTGCTGTCGCTCCCAAGTAGGTCCCACTTGTTAAGCACGGTAATAATCCCCTTGCCTCGTTCAATCACGTGGGAGGCGAGCTTTTTATCCTGATCGGTAAAGGGTTCACCGGAATCCATGACGAGAAGCACCACGTCGCTTCTATCCACCGCCTGTAGCGTCCTTACCAACGAGTAGTACTCGATATCTCCGTCAATCCTGCTCTTCCTTCTCATTCCGGCCGTGTCAATGAAGTTGAAGGAGACTCCGTTTATCGAGACCATCGTGTCCAGCGCATCTCGTGTGGTGCCGGGTATATCGCTGACCAGGGCCCGCTCCTCCCCCGCCAGGAAGTTCAAAAGGCTCGATTTTCCGACGTTTGGCCTACCGACGATCGCGACGCGAATCGCCTCCTCGTCCGCAGGCTCTTCCTCCACATCCGTGAGGTGCGAGATGATCATCTCCTGAAGGTCGAAAATATAGCGCTTGTGTTCCGCACT
>JBAYOX010000153.1:0-4980 GCA_041678025.1 Aminobacteriaceae bacterium | reverse complement strand
GCACTCCTCCAAGGATTCGAGAAGAGCCTCGGCCAGCAGCTCGTCTCCAAGATTGCCGAAGCCGTAGTAACCGCACAGGGCTGTCTTGAACTCTCGCCCCTTCCTCAACCCGTCATCATCTTTCCGTGCCTGTTCCACATGGGCAGGATCAGCACGCGCAGAAACATAAGGCAGAGCATACCGGTCAGCACCCCGGTCCACAGCCCGTTAAACTGTCTGAAGAGGATGAAGTGCAGAGGGGTGTGAAAGTGGCAGAAGCTGTTAACCGCAGAAGAGAAGCCTATCACGGTCGCCATTCGCAATACCTCCCTGTAGCGCGGCCAGAGATCGGCCTTGCGTGCGAAGTACCAGATAAGAAGCGCCGGGTAACCCAGGAATACCTCTTTGCTTCGCGGCCGTGCCACCAGGGCGCGTTCGAGCAGCTCCCGAAGCTTCACCTCGAACGAGGGAACAAACTGCACGTTGTCGCTCCGGAAGAGGAGAAGCGCAGCGCCTCCGAGCAGAAGCACAAGAAGGAAGATCTCACCCCAGATGGGCGGCCTTCTTAAGATATCCTCAAGAGACTCGGGGTGCTCCCGGCTTTTCAGGTCAGCCAGAAGGACGAGCAGCGGCGGGAGGAAGAGCGTGGCCTTCACCCCTGAGAAGCTGCGCAGGCGCAGCATGAACGTAGGCTCGCTGAAGAAGGCTGCGATCGCCAACCCGCCCGCTACTGCGAAGAAGAAGCTTCCCAGGATACCAAACCATGGCCTCCTCCATCCGTCCAGGGCGAGAAACGAGGCCTCTGTGACAAGAAAGACAGCGGCAAGGGCGCCTGCGGAGCGAGCAGCTCCGGGTATAAAGAGTATCAGGGCGCCCGTGAACGCCACAAGGCCGCCGAAGACCATAAGGCCGCGGACTGATGCCCTCCAAGCAAGGGAATCATCCCTGTCGCCGGACGCGCCCGCGAGAAACCTCTGAAGGTAGCGAAGCGCTGTGAAGACGAGGGCCAACGCCAGGGCCAGAGCGCCCATGATCCCGGTGCGCCAGGGCTGGAACGGCTCGGGCCAGCGAAGAGCCACTCCGGTGGAGGAGATAGCAGACGCGAGGTAGTGTAGCTCGTTCTGAAAAGAGTCAAACTGGGAGCTGGAGACCTCTACAGCCGACGGCCTGAGGACGAGAAGTCTAACGGCTCTCTCCTTCACCGCCCGCAGATACCTCTCGTGCAGCGCGACTCGCGAGATGCTCCTGCTGAGGATCTCCTCGTTGGTGACGCTGTGCAGTGGGAGCAGTCTCGGATAGGCGAGCCAGTTGAGCTGAACGGCCCCTACCTGCCTGGAGAACTCTACGACAGCCACTGAGCGGTCATGACGCCTTATGACCTCCGCTAGCGGGCGAAGATCAGGATAGCCGATGGCCACCTCGGCGGAGGGCGAGACGGTGCGAATCTGCGGGAAAGAGAGCAAAAGCGTCTCAAGCGTGGAGAGGGACGAGCCTGTATCCGCAGGCAGGGCCGGAGCGGGCCTGTAGAAGACCGGGATATCGTACTTCATCGCCAGCAAAAGCCCCTCGAGATCGGGCAGGACGCCGGTGAGAAACAGTTCGTCGAGCGTCTTTGGTAGCAGAACAGCTGTGCCTGTTTCGAACTCCTGAACGTGGGCGTCAGGGAAACGGGCCTTGAGAAGGGGAGGCAGAAGCTCCTCCCTTGGGAAGCCCTTGGGAATGAAGAGCGATGCCTGCATCGGATTGCCGGGCGCAAGCTTGGGCGCGGAGCCCGGAAGCCCGGACGCCGGGCCGTAATAGAGCCGCATTTCCACCATTGACAGCTGCTGTCCGGTTAGCTCGGAGACCATCAGCCCTATGGCGCCGCTCTGATGCAGGACGAGCCACAGCTCCTCCTGCCCTCTCCCCTCCGTGGCGGATAGGGCCGACAGGTCGCGGTAGTCAATCACGATGGCGACGTCCTTCGCCTCCTTCTCCGCAACCAGCCTAGGCGCGAGCGCAGGCAGGGACAGAATCACGAAGAGAATCGCAGCCGCGAAGGCCGGTGAACCGCGCGCGGCCTCCAGAAAGCCTGAGAGGATGCTTTTTTCCTTGTCATATTCCTTTTTTCTCATCTGGGATTCCTCCATTGTTCGGCCAGGGTGCATCCGAATTCTCCCAAGAGCTCGCTCAACCTGCAGAGCGGCAACCCGACCACGTTAAAAAAATCTCCCCTTATGGATGAAACCAGCAACGACCCGCGCCCCTGAATGGCGTAGGCCCCGGCCTTGTCGTCCCCCTCGCCGCTGTCCACGTATGCCCTCATTGCCTCGTCAGTGAGAGAGCGAAAGACGACCGCTGTCTCCTCGGCGGCAAATCTCTCCATACCGCCCCTTATTAGGGTCAGGCCGGTGAAGACCGTGTGCTCCCTGCCGCTAAGAGAGCTTATCATCCTGAACGACTCTTCGCGGCAGGACGGCTTGCCCAGCACCGCACCGTCGACCGAAACAAGCGTGTCCGCCGCTATCACCAGGGAGTCGAGGTTCCTCCTCGCTGAGTCGGCCGCTTTAGCGCGTGAGAGGCGCAGCACCGCTTCTTTGGGCGGCTCTCCGGGGAGCAGATCCTCGCACACGTCGCACACGTCGGTTCTGAAAGTCCAGCCGAGCGAACGAAGGAGCTCCCTGCGCCTCGGGCTCCCCGACGCCAGAACCAAGTCTACCGAGCCATCCAAACGCCGATCACCCCTCCCGCTATAGTCCCCGCGTTCCAGCGAATGCTAAGTCTGAAGCCGAACTCGGCGAAGGCCAGATTGACGTCGCCGAGGTCGAACCCGGTTGAAAGGATATCCCTGAAAAACGGCTCGGTCAAGGCAAACCGTTGCAGATATAACCCCGTCACCGTACCGATTATCACGGAGGCCAGAACGAACCAGATCTTCCTTGAAGAGCCAGTGGCCACAGCGCTCACCTCACAAGCGAGAGCGTAATCGAAAGCGCCCCGGCCAGAGCGCAGTAGACCGCAAAGGGACGCCATCTCCCAGCGGCCGACACCCTGCGGAGCAGGACTAAAGAGCAGAGGCCAGCCGCAAAGGAAATTATCATTCCGACCTGCCATCCGGCTGGGAGGGAGGAGTTCCAGTCGCTCATCGCAAGCAGTCCGCGCGCCTCCAGCAGAGTTGCCCCCAGCACGGCAGGGATAGACATCAAAAAGGAGAATCGGAACGCCCGCTCCGGGGGGAGCCCCGCTCTCAATCCCGCGAAGATAGTCGAACCGGAGCGCGATACCCCGGGAAGCACGGCCACGCCCTGGACAACCCCTATCAGCATGCCGAGAAGAGGTGAGATCGAACGCTCTTCGGAGGGCCTCCTGAAAGTGGGTGAAGTAGCCCTCCACAGCAGAAGCGAAGTAAGCATAAGGCCCGCCCCCACCGCGCCCGGTATCGACCCCATTCTTACTACCACCGGCTTCAGAGGCAGAGCAACTACAGCGGTTGAGAGTGTCCCGGCCAGAACGGCCCAGCCGGTGTACCACCCCTCGCCCCTCTCCTCGCTGGAGAGGAAGCCCGCAAACCACTCCCTGAGAAGGCGAACGATATCCGCTCCGAAATATACAAGAGTGGCCAGCATCGTCGCGAAGTGCAGAAGCACGTCGTAGGTAAGAGAGGCATTCTCCACCGAGAAGAGCGTCCTCGCAAGCGCCAGATGGCCGGAGCTGCTCACGGGCAGGAACTCGGTCAGTCCCTGAAGCAGACCGAGAAGGGCCGCGTGCATGTATTCGCTCACCTTTTCGACCCCTTTCTGCGACGGGATGAAGAATCTACGACGGAGACCATCACTGCTACCACGGGCTTACTTCGACCAAAGCGCCTCAGGACATCTCTGACTCGCCCCCTGACCTTGGTCCTCAGAAGACCGGGGTCAGATACCCCCCTCTGTCCCAGAGACAGAACCAGCTTCTCGACCATGGCCGTCAGCTCGTCCTTCAACCCCGCCGCGTCCTCCAGATGAAGGAAACCCCGGCTCTCGAACGAGGGCGCCGACAGCAGCTCGCCATCACCGGACAGGACGATGGAGACCATCACCAACCCCTCCTCCGAGAGCTCCCGCCTCTCCCTCATTATGCTCCCCTGAAGCTCGCCAAGAGCAAGGCCATCGACCATTATCCCGCCAGCCTGCACCTTCTCCCGGAGGGTGGCCTTCTCGCCGTCGAGCTGAAGCACGTCCCCGTTCCGCAGGACAAAGGCGTTCTTAGGGGCGACCCCGGTCTCCCTGGCCAGCCTTGCGTGTCTCACCAGGTGACGATACTCCCCGTGGACCGGTACGAAGTACTTCGGCCTGGTCATATTGAGCATGACGCGCAGCTCGTCCCTGGACGCATGCCCTGAGACGTGGATGCCACGCTCCTTCTCGTAGACCACGTCGCATCCGCAGGCGAACAGCCTGTCAACCGTCTTGCTCACCAGCTTCTCGTTGCCTGGTATCGGAGTGGCGAAGATGGCGACCACATCCTTCTCGCTCAGGCTTATCACCCTGTGCTCCCCCCGACTCATCAGCACCAACCCGGAGAAGGGCTCTCCCTGGCTTCCGGTTGTCATGACCACCAGAGACCCCGGAGAGACCGATGATATATCGTCTACATCGACTATGACCGAGTCCTCGACATGCAGGTAGCCCAGACTCCTGGCCAGCTCGACGTTCTTCAGCATGCTGCGTCCGACGAAGGCCACCTTCTTGTTAAACCGCACCGCAGCATCCACAACCTGCTGCACTCTATGAAGGTTGCTGGCGAATGACGCTATGACTATTCGCTTGCTCCGATACTGCCTGAAGATCTTTTCCAGCGTCAGAGAGAGAGACCTCTCCGAATCGGTGAAGCCGGGGCGCTCCACATTCGTGGAGTCCGACAGCAGCAGGAGAACGCCCTTGCGCCCCTCCTCGGAGAAGGCGTCGTACTCCGTAAGCCGTCCATCCACCGGCGTTGGATCGAGCTTGAAGTCCCCCGTGTGCACCACGGTGCCTACAG
>JBAYOX010000152.1:0-5009 GCA_041678025.1 Aminobacteriaceae bacterium | reverse complement strand
TGCACCGCGACAGTCTTTCCCGAGGCCTGGATAACCGCCTGCAGAATGAAATCCGCCGCCACGTAGTTCAGAGGTACGACCTGCGATACTGTCTGCTCCCCGTCGCCCGGCCCCGTCCTTCCGCTTCGCACGTCGCTCTCAGCGGACGCTCCGGGCTCAAGTGGTATGATCTTGCTGAACGTGCCTACGTTCTGCAGTGTATAGCCATTCATCTCAAGGACTGACAGAAGGACCTGCCTCGCATCTCGAAGGGGCACCGGTTTTGGCGAGATAACCGAGATCGAGCCCTTCACATCTGGGGTCAGCACCAGGTTCTCCTGGAGCAGCTCCGCCATAAAGCGGACGAACTTCACCATCTCCACGTCCTGAAAGTTGAACTGTACGTGTCCCGACTCGCGCATCAGCCTGGCCGACTCAAGGAGAGCAAACTCATCGTCGGAAGGTTTTTCTGCCTCAGGTAGCTGTGCATACAGAGGCGCTGAAAATATAACCAGTAAAAATGCAATAATAAGCAGAGACATTCGAGCGTTGCGGGTCATTCTGTTCTCTCCTTTACTGTCTTCAAATCCGGCAGATAAAAAACGAACGATCTTGAGCCTTCACCCGAGCGGGTGGTCGCCGGATCTCCCTGAACGAGAGTGATCTTCCTACACGTAAAGCCCTCCGGCACGTCCTTCTGGCGGTCGAAGGCAAACTCCATGGTCTCCCATGAGTAGTCGTTCTCTCTCCCTCGTTCCTCTAGCTCTCCGGCCACTTCCTTCAGCCAGAGGGAGCGGGCCAGGGATAGATTGCTCCGCTCAAAGCGCACCTCTTCAAGAGATCGCGCAGACATCGCGAGAAGCTTTAAGCCGGCCGCAGCCGACAGACCCAGTATTGCCACCGAAATCATTACCTCCAGAAGTGTGAATCCGCTTCGCCTGGCCATTTCCTTCACCGGCCAGCTACTTTATATTATAGTTCAGCATCTCGGGCTTTCCCCCGCGGACCACATGAACATCGAAAGTATTTCCACTCATCAGGGAGTTAATCACATTCACCACGTCCCCCATATTGCGAATCTGAACCCCGTTGACCGACTGAACCACATCCCCCGGCTTCACACCCAGGGACGTGAGGATGCTCTTGTCGTCGAGCCACTGAACCTCCACGCCCTGCGCCGTCTCACCGTCGAACTTGGGTCGCAGTCGGAATTTTTTCATCTCCTCAAGCGGATCCATCAGAAGCTGGTTAACCAACTCCCTGGAAATAGCTCCCTGCTGCCCCGGGCGTGCCGCTGCCACCGCCTGCGAGCTACTTCCCCTGCCACCGAGGGAGGGAGCGGTCTTGCTCCCGGGAGGCCTGCTGCTGTAGCGCAGAAGGACAGTAAGGGTCGTCTGCCCCTTCTGGAGAACGATGAAATCCTCATCCACCTCGGCCAAATCATACCCCTTTAAGGACTGGCCTATCAACACTATCGTCTGTGGTTTGTCGTCCTCCTTTATCCATACGGAGATCCCTGGGATCGTCCCGGTCAGGCGGACGCCTTCGAGGTCGAACAGCTCTCCAGCGGTTATCTCACGGCTTTCGTCTCCGAAATCCGAAAGAGAGCGCACTAAAAAGGGATCACCTACGACAAAATCCTTAAGGGTCAGAGCGCCGCCACCTGCACCCTCCCCACGAACAGACGCCGAGTGAGGAGCGTTGAGAAGCGTTCGTGCCGTCCTTACCTGCTCATTTACTAAGAACTCTCCAAGTGACATGGCGGCCCAGTAGCCCATCATCCATGAAAAGACAACCACTGTGCCCACTCGAAGACAGAGCGACAGAAGCCTCTCGGACTTCAGGCGGGCAACGAGACGAACGAACGGCTGGATTGAGGCCGAACGTGCTGAATCGTTCACTTGCTTTCCCCTCTCTTCCTCCTGAGAATCCAGTCACCCGACGGCTCTTTCGATAGAGGCAAAACGGCCTTTGCTAGTTCAAGAAGGTCGGATCTCTCCCCGGAGATAGCCATCTCCGCTTCCTCAATCTTCCGGGTCTGAAGATTGACAGAGAGAGCCCCGTTCAGAAGCAGGTCTCCTGTCGCACTGACCCTTTCCAGAGTGACCGACGAAGGGCGTAGTCGTGCCATCGCTGAAAACGTGGTGAACACCAGTGGTGCCTGTCCCGGCATGGGCAAGTTCAGTGCGAGCGACTCAAACCGTACCTCGGCCTTGAATGAGATCGACAGCAGGCTCTGTATGAAAAGCGGTGTGATTGTGACAGACCCTGCCTCTGCCGACGCTATCGCTGCGGATAGGCGCGCGTTTCTGAGCACCACACGTAGCGGCGACTCCTCCAGCGTGAGTGCAGCGGATTCAAGACCCACTCCTTTTTCGGCCGATAGCAGCGTCCCCTTCCCCCACAGGTAGGCAAGCACAGCATCCTTGGGCAGGAAGACGTAAAAGGCTGCGGAGAACGTGGCCAGTGCGACAACTAGCGTCAGGAGAAGAGTGCCAAGCCGCTTCATGACGCATCTCCCAGAAGCAGGAAGGCTGTCAGCGTCCTACCGTCGTCATTAGACCTAACCGCTCTTAAGTCCGCCGAGAAAGTAACAATCCCCCTGCGATCCATCTCCTGTATGAATGTCGCCAGCCTCTCCGCGGAGAGCCCCTCCAGGGTGATAGACACAGCGTTACGCCCGCCTCTGGCAGCGGCGCTGCTCAGGCTCACCATGTTCGACCTCATACCTAGCTCGCCGACTACGTTCGAGATCACGGTCAGCAACTCTCCGTCAGAAACGCGCTCGATCGGTGACGATTCCAGGGATGTCGCGGCAGCCGCCTTTAAGGACGAGGACTCGCGAAGCACGGCGATAAGATCGTTAAATCTGCCTTTTTGAAGCGAACGGCGCATCTTCAGATCGCTGACGTCGCTCCAGAACGAGAAGGCGGCACCCCAAGCCAGAAGGGCGAAGAGAAAGAAGTAGAAAGCGCGCTTCTTCCAGGACGAGCTGTCGAGCCCTCCGGCAAGAGAGTCAAAGAGGGAGCCGGATAAAGAGATTCTTGAAAAAACAGAAGGGAGCTTCACTGAGCATTCCTCCTCAATGAGAGAGTGAACCTAAGTCCCCCGCCCGGGATCTGCTGGATGTCCCCGAGGTTCGCCCGGAACCCACCACTGTCAGCGGCCCCTCTAAGAGCCTGGATCGACTCCATCTTCTCCGCTGTGCCTGTGATGTCAGCACCCTCCGCTGTGTAGCGAAGCTGCTCCATCAAGGGGAAGTCCTCTCTTCTCTCATCTCCGTCGAGCCAGGTCCTTCCGAGGTGAGACAGCATGCTTGAGAAGTCGCTATCAGACTTCCCACGCCCCCTAAGCCCTGCCAGCCTTTCCTTCGCCTGTGAAAGGGCATCGACCACCCGTTCATCCTTGCCGAAGACCTCCCTATACATCGAGGCACTCTCCTGCGCGTACATGTCCAGGGAGGAACGAATTCCGCAGAGTATACTAAACTGAATAACACACATAAGGAGCCCTGCGGCAACCACGCTTCCGAGAAACTTCAAAAACAGCCGCGCAGTCCTCTCCCTTGCCAGGGATGCTGCAAGGGCGTGCCGTGATATATTCAACTCGGTCAATCGCGGGTACAGCCTGACGGTCTCTTGCGCAGACTCCAGAAGGTCCTCCGCACGGGTCGACCTCCATACCTCCTCAGGAGACAGGTCGAAACCCGCCGCAACGGCGAGAGCTCCCGCTCTACGTACTTCCTCTTCCAGACCTCCGTCCTCCGGGGCTGAGGAGCGGCAGTTCAAGTTCACAGGCATTCCGTTTTTGAAGACCGCCGAGGCCGAGACAAAATCGTCACGGTAGGCCGCCACACCGTTGCCCTTTACAGCTCCCGCAAGGGCCAGCGGCAGAGGCCATACGACGTTCTGCTGAAGGACGGAATCGAGCTCCCCTCCCGGGACCTCCTCCCGCCAAAGACAGAGTGCGGCCCCCTCCGACCCCGCCGTTGTCCGCCCCGTGAAGAACGGCACTATCTCGACTTCCTCCTCGCCGGAGAGCAGGGGCCGGAACTTCAATGAGAGAGCGTTCCGGACATCTCCGGCCGATCGGAAGGGGAAGGAGAACGAGTGAATCGAGGCCGTCTTGAAGGGAAAGAGTAGCAGAGCCCCCTCAGAAGGCTCAGAGGCAGAGACCTCCCCGCCGCCCGCCGCAGTATAAAACCCATCCTTGCGCTTTAAGTGAAAAGAAGAGATCTGCATAGGCTCTACCTTGGCTCCTCCCATTGAACTGTTTTCCAAAGAAACGGCTTGCCGTTCAGTATACCTCTAAAGGTCAAGACTTCACCATCCTCGAAACGGACGTCGAAAGAGACCATGAACCAGTCGCTTCTGAAGGAGATCAAGTTCATCAGCTTCGGTGCTGCGTCTGAGGGGAACCCCGGGACGCGAGCGAGATCCATAATTGACTCAAAGGGCTTCTCCGCTCTGGCCGCCACGATCCGCGTGGTGATCGAGGCGTCAAGACCCTCGAGGATCGACAGCACCTCGACCGGCGCGGTGTTCAAATTGATCCTTCCGGACGACCTGAGGGTCAGAAACGAATCCAGTCCGGGTCTGCCTCCAAAACCGTATAAAATCTCCCTGGTCAACCCGGGTACAAGTAGCAACTCGCTCAGCGACAGGAGGGGCCTGTTGAGAAAATCCGCCCGCTCCGCACCTCCCAGGCGCGGTTCCGAGTCGTCGTCCAGAAAATCGAGGACCAGAGACTCAAGAAACTCTGCCTCCACCATTCTCCAGATATTCGCCCACGGCGTCTCGAGCTCTCTTCTGAGAGTCTTCCCATCGGGCAGAAAGAGCCTGTTTAGCGGAATCTTGTCATCCAGGGGTTCAATCCCCATCGTGACGGACACCCCAGCGTCGGGGAACTCGAAGACCCTCTCTGAAAACAGATCATCCGATGGAGAGTGGGCGGCCCCCATATGCAACGAGAGTATGGTCTTTGCGGCATCCATCACCACCTCCGTCGCCATGCGAGCCATAAACATGCGC
>JBAYOX010000151.1:0-5011 GCA_041678025.1 Aminobacteriaceae bacterium | reverse complement strand
TACGGCACCGGCTCTTTTACCATCCCGCTGATGAAGCGAATAGGCTACAAGCCTTACTTCGCGGCTGCGGTCGAGGCGGTGGCCAGCACCGGAGGGCAGATAATGCCTCCTGTGATGGGCGCAGGGGCCTTTGTGATGGCTGCCCTGCTGGGAGTGCCGTTCAAAACCATAATGATCGCCGCAGTGCTCCCCGCTCTGCTTTACTACGGCACAGTGCTGCTTATGGTGCACCTGACCGCCGTCCGCGACGGGCTTGAGGGGCTGCTGGAGGAGGAGCTGCCCACCGTCCGCTCTGTGGTGAAAAAGCTCTACATGATGTCGCCCATAGTCCTGCTAGTCTACATGTTACTGGCAGGTTACACTCCGATGTACAGTGCTGTGGCCGGCATAGTAACCGCCTGGGGCGCCTCTCTGTTCACCCCCGGCAAGAGGATGGGGCCCAGAGAGATGCTCCAAGCCATACACGACGGCTCGAAGACCGTCCCGCTCGTATGCACGGCGTGCGCCTCCGCCGGGCTCGTGATAGGATCCATAGCTCTGTCCGGGGTCGGGTTCAAGTTCGTGAGCGCCGTGCTGGCTATCTCCGGCGGCGTGCCCTTTCTGGCGCTCATACTCGTGGCCGCCATCTCACTCATACTGGGTATGGGTCTGCCCACCACCGGTCGCCCTGGCGTCCTACGCCGCAGCCTCCATCGCGGGCTCGCCGCCCAACAGGACGGGTTTCGCCGCCTGCAGGCCGGGGATACTAGCCTTCATAGTCCCCTTCGCTTTCATACGACCACACTCTCTCTGATAGCTCCTTCATGCCGTCTCCCCGCAACGAGGATACTGCGTGAATCTCCGTGGCTCCGGAGTTCCTCAGGCTCCTGCGCCGCAACGGACTTCATTGTTCCGGCGCGCCATTGATTCGAGAATGGTATAATATACTGTAATGAAGAGAGTGGACATCGAAATCGACGAAATTACATCGTGCCTTCGAGAGAGAGCGACGGGCAGAGATATTGAAACGGAATTCTCCCAGGCTTCCGCCGATGATGTTACGCACCTTCGCGAGGACGGTTGGAAGTTCGACTGGAGAAGGGAACTCGTCTCGGGCCGGTATGTCTTCAAGCTGACTCTTGAAAAGGATACGGCGATACAGGGACTGGTGTCGATGGAAAGGGACTGCGAGAACTTTTTCGTATTCGTCCATCTCGCGGAGTCCGCGCCCGACAACGTTGGCAACGAAGGAAAGATGAAAGGTGTCGGCGCGCATCTTTTCGCTATCGCGGCACAGTTGAGCATGGAAAGCGGTTTCGATGGTTTTGTCTCTTTCGAATCGAAGACGGCGCTGATCGAACACTACCGAGAAGCCCTTGGAGCGGTCCAGGTGGGATCGAGCGCGCGGATGTACCTGAATACGGAGTCTGCAGAAAAACTGATAGAGAAGTACATGCACGGAAGGAGGGTCTTGAAATGACGAGGGATAAAGTAGCGATTGCCGAAGAGTATGTCGATCTCGAGTCCGTTCTGACGGACGGACGGATGACCGTTCCCGTACCGGAGGGCGCACCTCGGATCAGAGTCCGGGAACTCGACGGGTGGTGCAGGGAGAACGGCCGGGACCCAAGTTCTCTGACGGACGAAGAACTTAGTAGATTCGCAAGCTGAACGTACGCCCCTCCGAAGAGGGGCGTTTTACTTCGCTTTCGGCTCCATCGGGACGAAGCAAGGGGCTATTTACGGGACGGTGCTTTTCCGCGAGGGTTTTCCCTCGCTACTCTGCTGGTTCAGGTACGGGCACGACGCCAGGGCTGTTTTCTCCCTGATAATGGGGTGAATGGAGGTCGTGTCGGTGCACTTTGGGTCTAGCAGGCTCAGTGCTTAGCCCTGTTGCTGATTATCGTCGCCCTTGTTCTTCTCGTCGCCCGGGGGCGTTTTCGAAAGCGCCGACCTCAATCTCTCTGAGAGCTCCTTCATGCCGTCTCCCCGCAACGAGGATACTGCGTGAATCTCCGTGGCTCCGGAGTTCCTCAGGCTCCTGCGCGCGGCCTCTACATCTTCGGGCAACGCGGCGTCGATCTTGGTGATCACACCGATCACGGGGGCGCGCAGGGCGTGGGCGAAGCGCGACGTGTGGCGCGACCGCCTGAGCGGGTCGGCCACCAGAAGCACCAGACCGGCCTTGACCGAGGTCATTATCAGGGCGTGGTAGAAGCGCGGGATGTCGAAGAACTCGCCAGGGGTGTCCACCGCCATGTCGGTGAATCCTATGGCCTCGGTCTTGCGGACGTCGTCCTCCCAAAGGCCGAGCGCTTTTAGCAGGCTCGTCTTGCCGGAGCCGGTGGGCCCCACTATCATCACCCTTTTCATACGGCGATCAAGTTCGTGTCAGTGGCGCGGGGGTGAAGCCCAGCACGGTGGACAGAGCCTGAACCGCGCCGCCGAGAGAGCTCTCGACCGCGGCCACGTCGCCTGTGAACAGGACGCACCCGGTAAAGCGGTCGATGAAGTCCATCGTGACGTCGCCGCACTTTGATGCGACGTCGGCGGCTATTATCGCACCCTCGCCGGGGGTTATCGTCATTATGCCGATCGCGCCCGATCTATCAACGCCTATAAGGGAGCACAGCTCCGGCCGCGGGTTGCAGATTATATGAGCAAGCGTCACCTGTTTCCCCGGCACGTACTCCTGAATCACCCTGGCCTTCGCCTCGTCGTTCATCTGGTCACCCCTCCCTTTTCGACTTTTCACGCATCTTCGGGAACATGATACCATATCGAAGGCAAGGACCGCGACTTCGATTTTATGAATATTTCCGACGGCCAACGCTAGTTGATTGTTCTTTATACGATCTTGGAAGCGTTGCGCTCAGGGGTGTTTTCGACCGTGCTGATCGACGAACCGGACAAAGCGCTTCCTGACGAAGGTATGAAAAGTCAGTGTTCGAAGTATCGTGCAGCAGATTTCCATCCACTGATCGCAACGGGAGCGTACGTTTCTTATCGAGGCAGTCCGAGATGCACTCGGATGCTGTCTTCCACCTGGAGAATGTCTTCTTTCGAAAGCGCGCCGAGCGGCCCCTTCAATCTTTTTTTGTCGGCGGTCATGATCTGATCCGCCATTGTTTTTCTGAGTTCGCCGTTCAGTGTTACCAGCGCCTCGCTTGGATATATGTTAGTAACGTTGCTACTGAGAGGAATGACGACAACGCGGGGCAAATTTCTGTTCGCCGCATCATTGCTTACGATAACGGCCGGACGTGTCTTTCGGATCTCGCTCCCCACTGAGGGATCGAACTCCACCCACCACACTTCACCGCGCTTCATCGATCACGTCCCGCGAAAGTGCGTTACACCATTCCGCAGCCTCTTTTTCGCGCTCCGCATCCATAGCCATCGCCTGGTATCCGTCGTCGAGCACTGTGTCCAGTACATGAGGACGAACGAGTTCCTCGATGAAACGGCTCATCTTTCTTTTCCCCACGCGGCGGTACAGCCCCTCATAGACCTCTTCGTCGAGAGTGATAGTCATTGTTCTACGCATGAGAACACCTCCCTTATACGTAGTACGTATAACGTATTATAACATCTTGGAGCCGATCTGGAAGAGTGTGAAGGAGGGGTTTATCCACTATATCTAGCGGCCATGAAATCTCAAGAGGAGATTGATGGTTATTTAGCTTGTTTGGACTTCTCTATAGACATGTTGGAGAAAAAACAACAAGGTTTTCGCCGATAACCGCAACAGCCTAGAAAAAGGCCCGCTGAATGTCTTTTCCCGGGCTGTCGCGAACGGTATCTTGATCGGGGTTCCCCCTACACCCTCACCCTGTACATGAAGTCCTTCAGTGCTGTTCCCGCCGGGACCATCGGCATCACAAGCTCCTTCTGCGGGATGCGGCACTCGATCAGTGCGGGGCCGCGGACGTCGAAGGCGAAGTCGAGCGCGTTCTCGAGCCCAGAGAGGTCGTCGCAGGCCCGCGACGGCACCCCGAACGCCTGAGCCAGGGCGGGGAAGTCGCAGAGCGGGGCCTGGGTGGTGGCAGAGTATCGCTCGTCCCAGAATAGCTCCTGCCACTGGCGCACCATTCCTAGGCATCCGTTGTTCAGCAAGACGGTCTTCACGGGCAGTCGGTAGCGAGCGCAGGTCTCGAGCTCCTGACAGGTCATCATGAAGCCTCCGTCTCCGGCGAAGCAGACCACCGGCGCCTCGCCCGCGGCGAAGGAGGCTCCTATGGCCGCAGGCAGGGAGAAGCCCATCGTCCCGAGCCCCCCAGAGCTGAGGAAGGTCCCTGGCCCGCCCGCCCTCCAGTGCAGCGCCGCCCACATCTGGTTCTGGCCGACGTCCGTCACCGCGACCGTCTGTTTGTCAACGCGCCGCCGAACCGCCTCGAAGACCGCTGCGGGCGAGAAGACCCCCTCGTCCGGGTCGTATAGGGGCATCTCCATCGCCCGTCCGCGAAGGTAAACAGTCCACTCCTCGCGGACGGCCTCGGGCATGGAGTCCGCAATGGCCTCAAGGACGCGGGCGGCGTCTCCCACCAGCGCCACGTCGCAGTTCACGTTCTTGTCTATCTCCGCGTGGTCTATGTCTACGTGTATAACCGAGGCCCCCCTGGCGAACTCGTCAACCTTTCCTGTGGTGCGGTCGCTGAATCTGGCCCCTACTGCGAGCAGGACGTCCGCCTCCGCCAGGGCGGTGTTCGCCGCCGGAGTGCCGTGCATCCCGGCCATCCCAAGGGAGAGAGGGTGGGAGTCGGGGAAGCAGCCCTTGCCCATGAGAGTTACGGCCACGGGCAGATCTCCCCGTTCGGCAAGGCGCAGGAGCTGAGCGGACGCCCCGGAGGCTATCACTCCACCCCCCGCAAGTATCACAGGGCGGCGCGCGCCGGAAAGCAGCGCGATGGCCTCGTCGAGGCGCGATAAGTCCTGCGTCTGTTTCAGGTGGTGGCCGGGGAAAAGCTCCCCCTCGGGCCATTCGAACTCACCCACGCTCCTCTGGGTATCGACGGGCAGCTCGACAAGCACC
>JBAYOX010000150.1:0-5013 GCA_041678025.1 Aminobacteriaceae bacterium | reverse complement strand
GGGGGCCGTGAAGGCGGCGACCGACGCCGGTGCGGCGGCAGCGGGCAAGGTCGGTGAGCTGGTCTCCGTCCATGTGATCCCGCGTCCGCACAACGAGGTGGAGTTCATACTTCCAAAGCTGGAGGGCTGATAGTCGGGGCGCGGGCAGGGAGAGGGAGTGACTGTCTTGAACGAAGAGGCGCTTGATCTTCTCGCCGGACGAATAGCGGCCGAGATACTGGACAGGATGTCGTTCGAGGTGGAGGCCTCGGGCAGGCATGTCCACCTCTGCCGTGAGCACATAGACGCGCTCTTCGGCAGGGGGTACGCCCTTAGGAGCACGCGGGATCTCTCCCAGCCCGGGGAGTTCCTGAGCGAGGAGCGCCTGACGCTCGCAGGCCCGAAGGGGACGATAGAGAACGCGGCCATACTGGGACCGGAGCGCACGAGGACCCAGGTAGAGTTATCAATGACGGACGCCGCATCCCTCGGTATTACGCCGCCGGTGCGCGACTCTGGAGACACTGGGGGGAGCGCGTCGCTGCGGCTGAGGTCCGGGACAGGCGAGGTGGTCCTGGACGAAGGGGTGATCATCGCGCACAGGCACGTCCACATGAGACCGGAGGATGCTGCACGCTTCGGGGTGTCCGACGGGGACAGGATAAGCGTGAGGGTGGCGGGAAGCCGTCCCGCGGTCTTCGAAGGCGTCCTGGTGCGCGTCTCCCCGAAGTACAGGCTGGCGATGCACATCGACTACGACGAGGCCAACGCCTGCGGCTGGTACAGAGGGGCGAGGGGTTACGTCGTCGAACGGCCGCAAAGGACGGGAGAGGCGGAGTGAATGAGCTGCGTAGAGGGAACGAGCTTCTTGAAAGGGCTTGCGGGAGGCGGGGAAGATCCGCCTCTGCGGGCCCGGAGGAGCCGCTGAAGGTAGGGGTCGATCTTGGAACATCATCCGTGGTGGTGATGGTGCTGGACGAGAACGACACCCCCCTGACCTGGGAGATGGAGGAGGCGTCTGTCATACGCGACGGCCTCGTGGTGGACTTCTCGGAAGCGGCCTCGATAGTGCGAAGGCTCAAGGAGCGCGTCGAGAGGAGCATCGGGCAAAGGCTCGACAGGGCCGCTATAGCGGTACCGCCGGGAACGGGGATGAGGGACAGGGCCACTCACGGCTACGTGCTTGAGAGCGCGGGGATGGAGGTGGCCGCCACGCTGGACGAGCCGACTGCGGCGAACTCCGTGTTGGGAATCAGAGAGGGTGCCATAGTGGACATAGGAGGCGGCACTACCGGAGTCTCCCTCTTCCGCAAGGGGAGGGTGTCCGCGGTCTTCGACGAGCCGACCGGCGGCACGCACATCTCGCTTGTGATAGCGGGCAACCGGAGGATACCGTTTCACGAGGCGGAGAGGCTGAAGAAGGATCCGAAGATGCACGGAGAGCTGCTGCCGCTGGTTACGCCGGTGCTGCAGAAGATGGCCTCTATCGTGACAGGCTGCACTAAGGGGAGCGGAGTGGAGGTGCTTTACCTGGTGGGGGGCACATGCTGCCTCGAGGGGATGGAGGGAGTAATCGAGAGGGAGACCGGAATCAAGACCTTGAAGGCCTCTCACCCCTTCCTGGCCACCCCTCTCGGCATAGCGATGAACTGCTCTGTCCGGTGATTTAGCTGAAGATAGTAGGTGAAGAGATGGATCAGGCCAAGTTGATCGACATGGTCACGAAAGAACTGATGCGCAGGTTGGGCATGAAGGGAGAGGGGAGAGCCGCCAGGCCGCTCCTGATCGTCGGAACGCCCGGCTGTTGCGAGCCACCCTCGGGGCTGGACGTTGAGTACACGTCCGAAGCGATCGAAGCGTCCGGGCTTGGGCGCTACTCGGCGGTGGCAGTCGCCTCCCTGACGGAGAATCAGCTCGTCCTGGCCTCCCTCGGACTCAAGTACGGCCTTGAGTCATCGTTTCTGGTGGAGGGACTGCTTGCGGGGGTACCCGTTTACGTCCTCTCCGGCGGAGTCTCGTGGAGGAGGGCCGCCTGCGGGGAGGGGGCGCTGAGGGCGTACTACGCCTCGTGCGAGGATAGGCTGCGCTCATTTGGAGTAAGGTTTTCGGAGATGGACGGGATAGCCGCCGATCTGATTAAAAATCCGCCGCGCTCCGCGCCTGAGAGGGGCACGTCCTGCGGCGGGAGCGCGGACGCCCGGGGCAGGAAGGTGCTGACGGAGCGAGATCTCAAGGAGATTTGCGGCAAGGATTGCAGCGAGGTACTAGTCGACTCAAGGGCCGTGATCACCCCGCTGGCGGCGGACTGGTTGCGCATGAAGGATATCTCTGTCCGTCGGGAGGGATCGGCGTGATTATCGCCAAGGTCGTGGGCAACCTGTGGGCGACGAAGAAGGATGACAGGCTCAACGGCATGAAGTTCTTCGTCGTCCGCCCCGCGAAGGGGTCGAAGACGGAGACCTTCGTAGCGGTGGACGCCGCCGGGGCGGGGATCGGCGACGACGTTCTCGTATCGCAGGGCAGCTCCGCACGGACCGTCTTCGAGAGGGGCGATGTGCCGGTTGATGCGGTGATAGTGGGCATAATCGACTCGGTCGAGGTGGACGAGGGGTTGCTCGATTACTAGTCGGAGGTGAAACATATGGGAATCAACGATATCATCCTCTACATCATGACCGGGTTCATGGTGTTGGGCGCAGTCGACAAGGCGTTCATGAACAGCCGACTGGGTTTCGGCGAGAAGTTCGAGGAGGGCTTCATGGCGATGGGGTCGCTGATGCTCGCCATGGGCGGCGTCATCACCCTGGCGCCGCTGCTCGCGGCGATACTGAAGCCGGTCATCGTCCCGCTGTACAAGATGGTCGGCGCGGACCCGGCGATGTTCGCCACGACCCTGCTGGCCAACGACATGGGCGGGTATCCTCTGGCGCTGCAGATGGCGGAGAACCCTGCGGTCGGTCGCTTCGCCGGGATAATCCTGGGGGCGATGATGGGCCCGACCATAGTCTTCTCCATTCCGGTGGCGCTGGGCATCATCGAGAAGAAGGACCACGCGGCGCTTGCCAAGGGGATCCTGCTTGGCATGATCACAATCCCCTTCGGCTGCCTGGCTGGCGGCCTGGTGATGCTGAGCAGCGAGTTCACCATGGGCATGATGCTGATAAACATAATTCCGGTCATAATTTTCTCCGGGCTCATAGCCACAGGGCTGAAGATGATCCCCGACAAGATGATCAAGGGGTTCACCATCTTCGGCAGAGGAGTGGTCAGCGTGATCACAATCGGACTGGCCATGGGCATCATCGAGGCACTCTCCCCGTTCAAGTTCTTCCCCGAGGGGTCGGCCATGGCTCTTGCGCCACTGTCCGACTCGATAGAGATAATTGGCTCGATAGCGATAGTGCTAGCAGGGGCCTTCCCGATGGTCATGTTCATCACCAAGGTGTTTAACAAGCCCCTGCTTGTCTTCGGCAAGAAGCTCGGCATGGGCGATGTGGCGGCCGCCGGAATGGTGGCCACTCTGGCGAACAACATCCCGATGTTCACCCTGATGAAGGACATGGACGAGCGCGGCAAGGTGATCAACGTGGCCTTCGCTGTCAGCGCGGCCTTCGTCTTCGGAGACCACCTCGGCTTCACTGCGGGGGTGGAGCGCGGCCTCATCCTGGCCATGATAGTCGGCAAGCTGGTGGGCGGCATCACGGCAGTCATCCTCGCCTGCAAGGTCACACCGGTCAACGGCGCGGCCAAATAGGACTCCCTTGCGCCCGTCCGGACGAAACCGCACGCCGGACGGGCGCCGTCCAGGAAAGAGTGGTGTTGAGACTTGGATAAAAACGAGCTGGAGTCGATGGTGCGAAAGATAATCCTTGAGATGGCCCCGGGCCTGAGCGGGGAGACCTTCGAGAAGAGAAAGGACAGGAGCGGCATCCTGTCCGTATCCCTCCCCACCGTGAGGCCCGCGCCCTTCGACACGGGAAAAGAAGGGGATCAGGTCAGCCTCACCGACGTGCTGACGCTGGATGAGAGTCCGCGTCTGGGCTGCGGAATCATGGAGATGGAGGAGTCCTCCTTCGACTGGACTCTGCGCTACGACGAGGTCGACTATGTGATAGACGGCACCTTGGAGGTGCTGATAGAGGGAAGAAAGGTGGTCGGCAGGAGAGGGGACATGATCTTCATCCCGGCCGATTCATCGATAACCTTCAGCGCCCCCTGCTTCGCCCGATTTCTATATGTGACCTACCCGGCCGACTGGGCGTCGCAGTAGCGTATAATTACAGAATAACTTAACGTCTGCCCGAAGGGGTGAACGAGATGAAGCTTATTACGGAACAGGATCTCAGAGCCGAGATAGGGGGAAAGGAGCTGTGCTCCTACCGGGTCGAACGGGGGACCATTGTCACTCCTTCGGCCCGCCAGTACTTGACCGACAGAAAGATAGAGCTCGTAGTCGGGGAGGAGGCAAAAATCCCCTCCCAGGCACCGCCCGCGCCCGCCTCCTCCGAGGCCGATAGCGTTGCGCCGCGAAAGCCCCGCTTCATCGGGCCGGACGGAGGCTCCTTCACGGACAAGCCAGAGCACCTGACCCATATCTCGGGCAACAGGCTGGTGACCAAGGGACACCCGCGTATCGCCTTCCGGGGAAGGATGGACAGCCTTCAGTCGAAGATCATCGAGCTGCAGGCACGGGCTGTGGAGCTGGGGAACCAAGCGCTTGCGGAGGAGCTGGACGAACTGCTTGACTTCGCTCGGACGCTGCTGGCCTCGGATGTCACGGGGCGTCAGGTTGACGACGTGCCTCTGCTGGGCCTGGAGCTCGACGAGCTCAGGTCGATGTCCCACAACCCAAAGAAGCACTTCGGCATCGGGCATATCAAGCCCCACTACACGATGGGCGCTCTGTGCGCCGGGCTGAACGCCATTCGGTCGGAGGTGCGCGAGGTCGAGCTGGCTGCCTTCAAGGCGTACTACGAGGGAGAAGGGGTGATCTCCCGCCCGGACGTGCTGCGCGCGCTCAATCGTCTGAGCAGC
>JBAYOX010000149.1:0-5041 GCA_041678025.1 Aminobacteriaceae bacterium | reverse complement strand
TCGCTGGTGAGCGGGATAGTGACGGGGCTTCTGTCGAGGGGGAGCTACTCTGTGCTTTCCGGGCCGAGCTTCGCAGCGGAGGTGGCCAAGGGGCTGCCTACGGCGCTTACGGTGGCATCGGCAAACGTGAAGTCCGCGCTTCTGTGGCAGTCACTGTTGAATGATAAAACCCTTCGCGTCTATACCTCCGGCGACGTAACCGGAGTGGAGATCGGCGGGGCGGTAAAGAATATCATGGCAATAGCGTCGGGGATGGCTACCACTCTGGGCCTAGGGGACAATGCGCGCGCCGCGCTGGTGAGCCGCGGCCTTGCGGAGATAATGAGGCTTGGCGAGGCTCTCGGAGCACTTCCGCAGACGCTTGCGGGGCTTTCGGGCATAGGTGATCTGGTGCTGACCTGCTACGGGGAGCAGTCGCGCAACTTCCGCCTGGGAGCGGCGCTCGGCGGCGGGAAGACCCTGGAGCAGGCAAAACGGAAGATAGGCCAGGTCGCGGAGGGTGCTTACACTGTGATCGCCGTAACGGAGCTGGCAAATCGTCTGTCGGTCGAGATGCCGATATCATCCGGGGTACGCCGTCTGCTCTACGAGGGAGCCTCGCCCAAGGAGGAGCTCGAAAGGCTGGTCTCTCGCGACGCCAAGGCCGAGCACCCGGCGTCGCTCGCCTGGGCGGCGGTAAACCGAAGTTGCTCGAATAGCGAAAGCGTTGTATAATCCCCGAAGATGTGAGCTCAGAATAACCCTTGTTGAGGAGGAATGTGTTTATGGCAAAGGCTGTTGTAGATAAGGAAGCGTGCATCGGTTGCGAGACCTGCGTGGGCACCTGTCCGGTGGAGGCAATTTCGATGGTCGACGGCAAGGCCGTTGTAGATGAATCATGCATCGAGTGCGGAAGCTGCGTGTCCGTCTGCCCTGTGGAGGCAATAACCCAGTAAGACGCGCGACGCCCCTCCCCGGGACGATAAGGGGAGGGGCGTTTTTCTCACGGGGGGAGCTTAGTCTCTCTCCTCGAGCTCCGGGAAACGGACGGCGGTGCCGTAGGCGATTATCTCGGCGGCACCGGTGGAAATGCTGGTGGTGGACAGCCGAAAGCCGATCACTGCATTGGCGCCCATCCTCTTGGCCTGCTCGCCTAAACGCTCCACTGCGAGGTCGACAGATTGATCTATCATGTCGGTGTAGCGAGCCAACTCCCCTCCAACGGTCCAGTTTCTCACGTTCGAGGCGAAGTCCTGCACCAGCGACTTCGACAGACAGCACGAAGCCGTGACACACCCAAGGTACTCGCACCTCTTTCCCGGAACCACATCGACTGTAAGTATGGGACATTTCCTGCCGCTCATTCTTTTACCTCGTCTCCTCGTTCATTTTTAGTTTTCTTATCAGTGCCGACAAAGACATCCGGCGTACTCTCTAACACCTGCTCCTCCGTGTAGCGCGAGGGTGGCGGCTGTAGAGCTTCGATCAGCTTCTTGAGGACCCCGAAGAACACCCCGGCAAAAGCGACTACGAGCAGGGCGAGCAACAGATAGCGGACGATAGAGCCGGCCCCCTTCAGAGTGTCGTAGACAAAACGTCCAGCAGGGTAGCGCTTTATCTTCCAGGCGAAGCGGACGAGCTCCGGGTCCTTCAGATCTTCGAAGGGGTAGCCGTCCACAAGACAGTCCACACTCCACCGGGCCAGGGTCTTTCCCGACTCTCCTCCCGCATCGACCTCGTGAATATCCCACAGAGCGACGCCACGCTCACCGCCCCTGCGGAAGGCCTCTAAAAGATCGACCCTCTCTTCCGGGCTCACAGGCGCTGCACCGGGCCGACCGGCATTCTTGGCTCTGGACTCCGATACCCTCAGCAGGTCGAATATGTCATCGCTGTTCCATGAGGTCCAGAACTCCACCCCGTAGTCCCTCAGGAAGAGAGATGTCGCCTCCGGGTAGGCCATGACCGCGGGCTCAAGCGTGTCCATCGGGCGGTCGCTGTCGAAGATGGCGATCAATTTCTGCGCGTCCGGGGCGACCGAGCTCCAGACCCTCAGGTAGACCTCCTTCTTCCTTCCGATCTTAGCCATAAGCTCGGATGAGATGCCATCGATCGGCGCTCCCTCCTGTATCAGGAAGAGAAGGCCGCGCACGGCGTCTCGGTTCTCGCGAATCGACGGCATGAAGTCGAGGGTCCTGTTCAGCACACCCCAGTTGACGTCCGCGCTCTTCCACTCGGTGGACACGTAGTTGGCCGCACCTATCTTGTTGATGCCTCGCAGGAAGTCTGCGCCCCAGCTCTTGTACAGCTCTATGAAGCGGCTCTCCTCATCCCTCGAGAGCAGGGCCAGGTCGCCCCTGTCCGGGGAGTCTATCAGCATAGACTGGAAGAACTCAACCGGCTCAAGGGAGAGGGTGTAGCCGAAGGCCTCCCACAGAGAGAGCACCTTCTGCAGCAGGTGCTGGAAGTCCACGCCTCGCGCGAGCTCCCGGTCGACGTACTGGCGGACGTGCTCCGAGGATGCCAGCACACGGGCGCAGTGAATCATGGAGACGGCCTCGTGGCGGCACACCCTCTCCCAGTTGCCGAGTATGGAGTTGATGTTTCGCTCCATCTCCTGCTTCATGGAGGGGAGCGCCCCGTCAGGGCTCGTGTTCCACACCGTCTCCACCGTTACGTCCGCCGTGTACTCAGCCAGAAAGCTCTTCCTTAGCTCCTCCTCGAAGACGGTCCTAGCCTGTCCCATCTGGATCCCCTCGTACAGGAGCATCCCTACGCCTAACACCGGGATAATACGCGACAGCACCTTGCCGCCTATCTTCATCACGGCGAGGTTCATCATGCGCTGTATGAGCTTGCGCCCCAGAAGGGTCAGAGCAAGCCCTCCGACCAGCCCGACGCCTGAGGCCAGCCGCCCCCTGTCGGCCTGCTCTCCTGTGAGCGTCACAGTCAGGGCAGCTCGCTCGGTCTTCGGCAGCGGGAGCGTGTTGTACAGGGGAAGCCTCTCCTTGATCGTGTCCATGAAGGGCCTGCGTATCTCCTCCATTGATTCGAACAGGAGGGACTGACTGCGCTGCTCAAGGCTGTCCAGCACCTCGCGCTGAAGGGCCTCCTGCACCGCGGAGAGACGCGGCCCGGCCCGCCTGACAAACAGGCTGACGACCTCTTCGATATCCTCGTTAAGGAGCACTCCGGCCTTCACCTGCTTCCACCAGATGCCGACCGAGCTGTGGTCCTCGGGAAGGGTGGTCTCCTCCAGGGCCCTCTCGACCTCGGAGTAGTGGTTCTGCAGTATACGCCTGAGATCGGTGTTGGCCCACCGGTTCAGATCATTTATTATACCGTCCTTCTCTCTTTGCACCAGGCTGGGCAGCTTCTCCAGCTCGGCCTCCGCCGCATCGGCGGCCGCCTCTATCTCGGCCATCCTCTCCGCAAGCTGCGGCGATGTCAGAAGCGGGGCGTCCCCGGCCGACGAGGACGACGGGGAGAACAGCAGAGCGACGGCGACGAAAAGCCACAAGACGATTCTTCTTCCTATCCCCATAAAACTTCCTCTCCAAGCCCCGAGGGTCATTCCGGCTTAGGCTGTGAGTTGATGAACTCCTCGAGCTTTCCTATATGTTCAACCACGGCGTCATTATGATACAGCTCCAGCCCCTCGCGGTATTTAGCCAGTGCCTCTTCGTACTCACCCGCTTTCTGCAGCTCCATCGCCTGACGCCATACCTCCTCCGCGCGGGCTGCGCGCTCTTCAAGGCCTTTCTCCTCCTCGATGAACTCCTCAAGCCGCTTTACGTACTCGCGTATTCGCTCCTCGGGGTAGAGCCCGAGGCTCTCCCGATAGAGCGCGAGCGCCTGCTCCAGCTCGCCCTGCTTCTGAAGCTCGGTAGCACGCTCCACAGCCCTTCTTGACTCCTGCTGAAGCGCCCTCTCCAGTTCTTCCGCGTGCGCGATCATCTCTTCGTCCTCCTGGACCGCTATCGCCTCCAGGTACTGCATCAGCGCCTCATACCTCCGTCCGGAGCGTTCAAGAGCCTCCGCGACCTCGTACAGCGGGGAGCGGGGTGGTTTGACAGACTCGACTGAGGGCTTCTCCTCCGTGGGAGCAGGCTGTCGAACCGGCTCCCGCTCTGGCTCGACCTCGATCACAGGCTCTGGCACGGGCTCATCCTCCGGCTCGGGGCTAAACTCGGCCTCTGGGCGAACCGCCGCAGGGCGTTCCTCCAGCGCCAGGGCCAGGGCCTCTACATCAGAGTCCTCGTGCAGCGCCAGGCTCTGTCGGTACATCTTCGCCGCGCCCGCGACATCACCGGCAATCTCCAGCATATCTGCCTCCTCCCTGAGACGAAGCGCCTCCTTCAGGTCCGCAAGCTTCATCTCAAGCTGAATGGCCTCATCCGGAGAGAAGCGAACGGAGGACTTGCCCGAACCTTCATCCTCATCGCTGAGGATCTCTTGCAGCATCTCGTCCTCCAGGGCGAGTGAGGCGGGAAAGGCGTTTTCGAACACGCGAATAGAGGGTCTGTCCGTGACGCCGTCGGCAGGCCTGTCGTGGAAGACCAGATCCCCCCCTTTGGAGGCGCACATGCCTCCGACAATACCCAGGGGGGGTCTGACGACGGCCGCACTCATGAAGCGACCCTGTCCATCGTACATCCACACGACATCCTCCGTGTCGTCGTAGGCATAAACTCTGCCCTCCGCGTCCGTTGCCAGATGCTTCGGCTTGAAGCGAATCCGCTCGTCGCCCAGACTGGCGGCAGCATCGCTTCCGTAGAAGGACCAGGCCCTCTGGGTCTCCCCCTTCAGGTTCAGCAGCATGAACAGGGTCTTCTCGCCGGCGTCCGGCTGAGGCTTGCACACCAGCAACCGATCCTCCGGGAAGGCCGCGATGCCCGAGATGTCCCCTGGCTCCCACATTTCTAACAACTCTCCGTAAGGAGAGAAGACCAGAACCCTGACTACGCCGCCTATGATATCGGAAAGGCCGGCGACAACTATCATGCCGGAGTCGGTGATCACGAGGTGCGAGGGGTTGTATATTCCCTTTTGGCCTAGAGCC
>JBAYOX010000148.1:0-5053 GCA_041678025.1 Aminobacteriaceae bacterium | reverse complement strand
ATTGCCACATACGCAGGACTCTGACCAGCATACGTGAACGTGGTAGAAAGGCGGGAGTCTCGATAAACCCAGGCAGCTCGGAGGAGCTTATCAGGCCTCTCTTGCCTTTTATCGACCTTGTCCTCGTCATGTCGGTGAATCCAGGTTTTGGCGGCCAGAAGTTCATTCAGCCAGTGATGGATAAGGTGACCGCTCTCTCGCGGTGGAAGGTGGCGGGGCGACATAGCTATCTTATAGAGATCGATGGCGGCATAGGAAGAAAGAACGCGGCCATGGCGGCCATGGGTGGATGCGATGTCCTTGTTATGGGAAGCGCTGTTTTTGGGACGCCTGACCCAGCCTTGACCCTTCGGGAAATCAGAACTCTTGTTAAGGAGGCGGAAAAAGATGCCTGAGGAAAGAGAAGACCTGCTCCGGGAGACGGGAAAGAAAATCCAGAGGAAAAGAGAGGCGTTAGGATACAGCCTCGATGACGTTCACGAAGGGACTAAGATAAGGATAAACTTCCTCGAAGGGATAGAGAATGGGGATTATTCCGGTTTTCCAGGTACGGTCTACGTGAGAGGTTTCATCAGAACCTACCTGCAGTTCCTTGACGCGGAGGACCTGTGGAGCGAGTTTCTCCCGATCCTCTCGGAGGGGATCGAAAGAAGGCGGACCGATGATCTTGTTATGGGGTCCTGCACTCCTCCTGCCAAGGGTTTTAAGCCCGCGTCAAGGCTGTGGCTCTTTGTGCTTTTAATGATGATAGTGACCGGTTCTGGATGGTACGTATGGTACTCCTGGGAACAGAGCGGTGTTTCGTTGTTCGAGCAAAACGGAGATCGAGCGCTGACAGCGGATGAAAGACGGAGTGATACGGATCCGCTGGAAGAAGAGGAGCTCCCGCCTGCCACCGGAGCCGAGGAGAAAGCCTCCTCGGAAGATCTCGGGGATGCTCACGAGGGCACACTCCTGTCTCAGGATGAGGAGGGCAAGTCCTCCATCGGCTTCACAACTGCCGCTGAGCTCGTCTCAGGCCCAGAAGCTCCAACTCCGCCTCCCCCAGCCCCGACCCCGGAGAAAAAAGAGGACGGCATGCTGATCATAACCGCGGAGGGGGAGTGTTGGGTTCGAGTGCGCGAAGGGGGCAAGACCATCTACGAGAAGACCATGCGCCCTGGAGAGACTGTCGAGTTCAAAGTTACACAGAGGAACAACGTAACCTACGGGCGCGCTGGCGCCGTAAGGGTAACATGGAACGGCAAGGACATCGGCAGGCCGGGAAGCGGAGTAGAGAGAGTTTACTACGCCCCTGACGGTTCAACCGGAAAAGGCGATTGAAAGTCTACTTAATAAGCATGGGATGTGCGAAGAACTCCGTGGACAGTGAAAAACTGCTCGGAGTTCTTCGAGCGCAAGGGATTGAGGTAACCGCGGATATCGACACGGCCGACATGGCTATCGTGAACACCTGCGGCTTTATTAAACCCGCTGTTGAGGAGAACATCGACGTAATTCTGGAGCTTGAGCGTATGAAGGAGCTTGGGCGTCTGGAGAAGATAGGCGTGGTCGGCTGTCTTGTAAACAGGTACGGGGATGAACTGAAGCGAGAGCTTCCTTCTGTGGACCTTTGGGCGAACTCCGAGGAGTGGGAGTCGGTCGCGTCCTTCTTCGGTTTTCCGCGGCAGACAGAGGAGAGACACAGACTGCCCGGGACGCCAGCGTGGTCGAGGTATCTCAAGGTGGGCGAGGGGTGTAATTCCTCATGCTCATACTGCACAATTCCCTCGATAAGGGGAGGATTGCGCAGTGTACCGCTCCGGGAGCTGCTGGAGGAGGCACAATTACTCGTCTGTGAGGGGGCGAGAGAGATCTGTCTCGTTGGACAGGATTTGACCGTCTACGGCACAGACCTGTACGGGGCGCCCGGGCTGAAAGAGCTCCTGAAGGCCCTTGAAACCGACCTTCCTCGAGATGTCTGGGTACGCCTGTTGTACCTGCACCCGTCCAGGATTGACGAGCCGCTGATCGAAATGATCGCAGGGAGCCCCAGGATACTCTCGTACCTCGATATACCCATACAGCACATTGACGAGGACATCCTTCAAAGGATGAACAGGGCCGACAGCGGGATGGGTATCCGTCGAGTATTCTCATGCGCAAGGAGCATCGACCCCCTATTCGCACTCAGGACCACCGTTATCACCGGTTTTCCGGGAGAGACCGAGAGGCAGTTCTCGAAACTGCTGGATTTTCTTGAAGAGACCGAGCTCGACCGAGTTGGAGCTTTTACCTTCTCACCCGAGGAGGGCACACCCGCGTACGGGATGGAAGGTCAGATAGAGGAAGCGGTTAAGAGGGGTCGCTGCAACAGGTTGCTAGAGCTTCAGGCTGAGATATCAATCGAAAGACAGCGCCTGTTTATTGGACGCAGGCTCAATGTCCTCATCGAGGAGGTCTCCCGTGAGGATGACATAGCGTGGGGGCGCTCATACAGAGAAGCCCCGGAAGTCGACGGACTCATCGGAGTCCATGGAGGGAGCGCTCTGGAGGAGGGCTCCATTGTGGAGGTGCTGATCTCGGATGCCGAAGAACAAGATCTCTTCGCGGAAATACCAGGGGCGTAAGGATTTCGAATGGTGCGTAAGCACCCTGTTCGGGCTAGGTTTTTACTCTTCGATGCCCGGAACTCTGGGGTCGGTTGCTGGATTCTTAGCATATGTCGTATTCCCTGTCCCGCGTTACGTCATACTTGCCACGGCGATCCTGGGAGTCTACGCCTCGGACGCCTACTCTAAAAGGATTGGCGTAACCGACCCCAGGGAAGTGATCATTGACGAAGTGGTCGGTGTATGGATTGCGATGGACCTGATGCCCCCCGTACTACTTCTCCCCGCTCTGTTTCTTTTCAGGGTCATAGATATAATAAAACCATTCCCCGTGAACGCTTTTGAGAGGCTTCCCGGCGGATGGGGGATTATGGCCGACGACTGCGCAGGAGGAGTGATAGTCAATATCCTGCTCGTTCTGCTTCGACGAGTTTTCAGCATCTGAGCCGCGTAATCAAGTTTGGAGAGTGAAATACTTGAAAAGTGCGATACTGATAGCCCTGGGCGACGAGCTTCTATCTGGGATACGGCAGGAGAGAAACTGTGGCTGGTTGGCCAATCGCCTTACACTGTCCGGCTGGAAGGTGCTCAGGATCGACATACTGCCCGACGGTCCGGGTGTTCTCCAGGGCTTGCTGCCCTCTTATATTGGAAGGGCGGATCTTATCATAATCTCCGGAGGCCTGGGCCCCACTCACGACGACTGCACCAGAGCGTCTCTGTCACGCTACCTTAAGGCCCCGCTCATAATCGACACCGAAGCGTACGCCAAAATATTATCCCGTTACCCTCCCGATATGCGGAGAAATCTCGAACGGTGTGCGGATACTCAGGGATCGCTGCCAGAGGGGACGAGGCCCGTCCACAATCCTAAAGGATCAGCCCTTGGGGTCGCATTTATTAAGGAAGGAACGCGCGTCTACGCCTTCCCAGGAGTTCCGACGGAGTTCAGGGCCATGGCGGAGCAGGAGCTTTCGGCCGACCTTGTCGAAAGCAACGGGTGTATGCGATCGGTAGTGATCGCAGGGTGGGCCGAGAGCCTTTTGAAGGACCGCATCTCTGCTCTTACGGAGGACGACTTGCTCCAAATCACAATATTGCCGTCAGCGGGTACTGTCGAGATCGTAGTCAGAGGCGAACCGTCCAAAGTGAATGAAGCGACCCTTCAGATCAGAGAGATCTTCTCGGAGGACTGCCTTCCCGAGGGATGTCCCTCGGTAGCGGAGGATATCCTGAGATTGGCCGTGGCAAAGGGATTGACGATCTCGTGTGCTGAGTCCTGCACCGGTGGGCTTCTTGGGGCTGCATTGACCGATGTCCCCGGAAGTTCCGACTCATTCCTTGGAAGCGCCGTTTGTTACAGCAACGAGGCTAAGCGCAATATACTGCACGTTCCCGTGGAGATCATTACAGAGTTCGGTGCCGTCAGTCGCGAGAGCGCCCTGTATATGGCGCGGGGGGCGTTGAAACAGTTTTCCTCGTCCGTGGCCATATCCACCACGGGCATCGCAGGGCCTGGGGGAGGTTCTGCCGAGAAACCCGTCGGGACAGTCTGGTTTGGCCTGGCGGGGGCTTGCGAGGAGAGCACCGCCATGAATGTTTTTCCTGGAGACCGGGCTCATGTAAGGGCCTGGTCGAGAAACAGGGCTCTCTACCTTCTGAGAAAGGCAGTGTTAAGGGTAAACGCACAGTGAGGACCTTCCTGTGTATTGAACTGTCTGCCGAGGCAAAGAGGGCGCTTCACAGGGCGACGGCCGATCTCAGGGATTCCCTGGGCTCGCTGAAGTGGGTATCGCCCGAATCACTTCACGTTACTCTAAAATACCTTGGAGAACTGGGAGAGGAGAAAGTGGAGGGAGTAGCCCGGTCCTTTGAACAGGCGTTCTCGTCTGCTGGCTTGGCTTCCTTCGTGCTGTATTGCGGCAACCTTGGCGCATTCCCCCGCTTCGAGAGGGCCAGGGTCCTCATCGTACATCTTTTGGGAGAGCTGGCTCCAATGGCACTCCTTGCCTCTATGGCCGAGGAGAGCGCTGCGGCTTACGGTGTCACGAGAGAAAAACACCTTTTCACGCCTCATATCACCCTGGCTCGGGCTAGAAGCCCGCACCCCCTTTCGCCGGATGACCGTTTCCCCGGCAGAAGAATTGAATGGCTTGCTAACTCTGTTACCATGATGAAAAGCGACCTTAGTCCATCCGGAAGCATATATACACCGTTGAAACGTTGGAAATTGGGCGATTAAAATGCGTCCTTTTACTGTTTAATAAGAAGCCATCATTCACTAGCAGCACTACTTTTCGAAGGGAGGTTTTATGGTTGGCGAAGAAAAAAACGCCTCAGACCCGCGACGATATACTTGAGCTTGCCATTGACGACATACGAAGCAAGTTCGGCGACGGTTCGATAATGAGGCTGGGAGATTCCTTCAAATCCGCGGTCGAAGTCATCTCGACCGGAATCCT
>JBAYOX010000147.1:0-5054 GCA_041678025.1 Aminobacteriaceae bacterium | reverse complement strand
TCCGGGACAAAGACCTTGCAGCGGATTCCCGCCGCGGCACAGTATGCCGCCATCGAAGCGCCGGCGTTCCCGGACGAATCCTCGATCACCTCTCGCACCCCCAGCTCCTTCAGACGGCTCAACATGCAGGCCATGCCGCGATCCTTGTACGAGCCGGTGGGGCAAAGGTAGTCCAGCTTCAGCCAGACGGTGACACCGCTCCAATCCATCTGCACCAGCGGCGTTCCACCCTCCCCCATCGAGACGCGCAGGTCGGGCGACGAGGGGGGAAGAGAGGATGCATATCTCCAAATGCCGCCCTCCTCGGGTCTTATCGCGGCTCTGCTCAGAGGTTTCGCCGAAATCCATTCAAGAACGCCGCCGCAGGGGCAGCGCCATAAGAGCGATGATTCATCAACATTCCGTCCGCATCGAGAGCAGGTGAGCATCATTTCGACCTCCAAGGTTGATACTGCGACATCATGAACCATCCCACAAAGCCGGACAACGGGCTCCGGTGCCCTTTATCAGGGGCTATATTATATCGCAACGCCATCATTCGCACATTTCCGCGCCTATCCCAAAAGCCGAAAAGGCGCTATGATTTTGTAGAACACAGGCTAATAAGGAGGTAGCATGATGAAAAGAGAGAAGATATGTCTACTACTCGTTATTCCCCTCTTCCTGCTGACATCGGCAGGTACGGCGAACTGCGAGATCGGCCGTGACACTGTGGACTGGGCCTGGAAGCGCATATCCGCTCAGTCGGGAATCGAGTGGCAGCAGGTGTTATTCGAGGAGAAGGAGGAGCCCAACGCCTGGGTGCAGTTCTCGCCGGGCAATCACACCGTTCACGTCACAACGGGCCTGATGAGAATCCTCGACGAGGAGGATGAGATAGCAGGAATTCTGGCTCACGAGGCTGGGCACATACAGCTTGGACACTACGGCACCTCCGTCGGGCGCAATCTGTTGTGGGGGCTTCTGCTCAACAGCTTGAAAGGAGACACCACAAGGGAGATAGTGGGAGGGGTCGGTATGATGCTGGCGGAATCTGGCTTCAGCAGGGAGCAGGAGGTGGAGGCGGACGATTACGGGATCCAGATTTCCGCCGCCGCAGGGTACAGCCCGTGGGGGCTGGTGCGCGCAATGGAGAAGATGAAAGAGGCCGGCTTTCAGACGTCGCCCAGCGGCTTCAACTCTCACCCGCCGACCGAGAGAAGACTGCAGCGCCTGAGAAACAACGCCGGGGCTATCATGCCGCGCGACTGAGCCGACACCCTCTCGCCGACCAGATAGAGACCGTTTGTACAATCGCGATTCGCATATATATCCTGGTTTTTGTGCTTCGTGCTATAATTGGATTGTGTTATCTTTCTTTTCGAGTCTATTCCCTGAGATACGCTCGAAAAGGCCCTATTTTGACAGTGGGAGGCGATTTTTAATGAGCAGCATCTGGGGACAGAACCTGAGCAGTATCGCGAAGAACAACAGGCCTTCACCGATTCGCGAGATGCTCGCGGTCGTCAAGCAGCCGGGAATGATCTCTTTCGCCGGAGGAATGCCCGCCCCCGAGGTATTTCCCGTCGATAAGTTCTATGAGGGCGCTCATCTCCTCAAGGACGACGCGGCCAACCTTCTTCAGTACGGCACCACCGAGGGCTACCCTCCTCTGAAAGAGTTCCTGGCCACCTGGACGGCACCAAGGCTGGGTCGGAAGGTCAGCCAAGAGGAGATACTGATAACCACCGGCTCCCAGCAGGCTCTTGACCTGTTCGGCTGGGCGATGATCGACGAGGACGACTATGTCATAGTCGAGGACCCATCCTACCTGGCGGCCCTCACTGTCTTCTACAACCACGGCGGAAGGTTCCTGGGCGTTCCGGTCGACCATCTCGGCATGCAGGTGGAGCTTATCCCAGGCATCATCGAGAAGGCCCGCGCCGAGGGAAAGAACGTCAAGTTCATCTACACGATAGTGAACTTCCAGAACCCGGCCGGTTCTACCATGTCGGTCGAGAGAAGGAAACGCCTCGTTGAGATCTCCAAGAAGTACAACGTCCCCGTCTTCGAGGACGATCCTTACGGATACGTCAGATACGACGGCGACCACCTGCCGTCCATCTTCTCCTTCCATGACGGCGACGGTGTCATATACGCAGGCTCCTTCTCCAAGATCCTCTCCCCCGGCACCCGCGTCGGCTGGGTCACCGGCCCGAAGGAGATCATCCGCAACATGACCGTCTTCAAGCAGGGCACGGACCTCTGCTCCAGCCCGATAACCCAGGCTCTCGTCGCAGAGTACTGCAACAAGGGGTATCTGGACCAGCATCTTCCGGTGATAATCGACAACTACAGGGTCAAGAGAGATGCCATGGAGGTCAGCTTTGAGAAACACATGAAGCCTCTGGGCGTAACCTGGGTGAAGCCCGAGGGAGGCTTCTTCTACTGGCTCGATGTTCCATCCGTCAACACGAACGAGCTCTTCAAGAAGGCTATAGAGAAGAAGGTAGCCTTCGTTCCGGGTGCTCCCTTCTGCCCCGCCGAGGGATCCGGCCTGCACAACGCCAGGATCAACTACACATACGCGACTCCCGACGTCATCGAAGAGGGAGTCTCTCGACTGGCCGAGGCGATCCAGGAGATGGGGATACCGGCGGTCTAGATCAACAAAAATTCAGTTCAGTGCGTGGCCTCCGTCCTGCTTTGGGCGGAGGCCCTGTCTTTTTTCTCATCTTTTGATGTAAGATACGATTAGATCGCAAGCCTTCAAAGGGGGTGTCGCTATGAATCCCGGGCACACAGATAATCAGATGGACACTATAGCCGCAATCGCTACTGCAAGGGGGGAGGCGGGAATTGCCATCGTCAGGCTGTCCGGTCCTTGCTCCCGGAGAATAGCGGACGAGGTACTCTCTCTCGTGGAGCCCATGAAGAACACTCCGCCCCGCCGTGTGCGCAACGGATACTTGCTGGATGAAAAAGGAGAGAGGGTGGATCAGGTGCTCGCTGTCTGGTTCGCCTCGCCGAAGAGCTACACGGGAGAGGAGGTGGTCGAGGTTCACACCCATGGCGGCACTCTCGTGGCCTCGAAGTGCCTTGAGCTGCTGATATGTCGCGGTGCACGATTGGCGGAGCCCGGCGAGTTCACCAGACGCGCCTTTCTTAACGGTCGAATCGATCTGACGCAGGCCGAGGCCGTCCTGGGCATCATTCGATCCAAGAGCGATGAAGCGCTGAAGGCCGCCGCCAGAACACTTCAGGGGGAGCTGGCCGACTTCGCCTCCGACATCTATCGGGAGCTTCTCGACCTCTCGGGACGCCTCGAACTCTCGCTGGACTTCCCAGAGGAGGACATGCCACTGCAGGAGGACGAGGAGATTGTCCAGTCCATTCAGGCCTTAAAGCAGAGCCTGGAGGATCTTCTCGACCGGTGCAGCGCCGGCTATCTGCTTCGCGAAGGGATAAAAGTCGCCATAGTAGGCAGACCGAACGTGGGAAAATCCTCATTGCTTAACGCCCTGCTGAGGGAGTCCCGTGCAATAGTCACCTCGATACCGGGCACTACGAGGGATCTTATAGAGGACGTTCTGACCTACCGTGGCATCCCCATTCGGCTTGTGGATACAGCGGGGATGGGAGGCACACCCGCCGACGAAGTCGAGGCGATCGGAATCGCCCGCGCCGAGGCTGCATTCGAGGAGGCCGATGTGAGGATTTGGGTGGTGGACGGCAGCGTCCCTCCGGATGGGTTTGACCGGGGCATGGCCGCCAGGATAGCCGCTCTTGAGCATATAGTTGCCCTTAACAAGTCCGACCTGCCCTGCGGCAGGGACGAGAACGGTCAGACAGTCGAGGAGCATCTGTCGGACGCCCTTCCAGGGAGCAGGATACTTTATATCTCGGCCAAGAACAGCAGCGGGCTTGAACCATTGAAGGACTCGATAGTCTCCTCAATTGCGGGTTCCGGCACCCTTGACGCCGGGCTAAACGCCTCGGCCAGACAGGTAGCGGAGATACGCACGGCAATAGCCTCCCTGGGTGATGCTTCAAATACGCTGGCGGACGGGCTCGGGCATGATGTTACTGCAGGGTGCCTGGCCGAGGGGCGTATGGCGATCGAACGCCTTCTGGGGATCGCGAGGGACGACTCCCTACTCGACTTCATCTTCAGTCAGTTTTGCGTTGGGAAATAGGCAAAGAGGAGGCTCCGGCCCCCTCTTTCGTTTATTTACTGTAGTGATAGAAGGTATTCCAGACAGATTCTGACCCCGAACGCGGTCGCTCCCTTCGAGTAGACCGAGTACTCGTCTTTCTGTATATCCACCCCCGCGATATCCAGATGCGCCCAGGGAATACCCTCCCCGACGAACTCCCTCAAGAACTGCGCCGCAAAGATAGCGCCGCCGTATCTGCTCGCGCTGTTGACCAGGTCTGCCACAGGAGACTTCATTGTCTTCGCTATTCTATCGTCGTCGACCGGCATACGCCACAGCCTCTCTCCACTGCGGGACGACGCGGATAGTAGCCGGCTGGCCAGAGCGTCATCAGTCGAGAAGAGTCCCGCCATGTTCTGCCCCAGCGCGACAGCACACGCCCCGGTCAGAGTGGCCATGTCGATGATGGCGTCCGGGCGCAGCTCGCTTGCGTAGGCAAGTGCGTCAGCAAGGACCAGGCGCCCCTCGGCGTCCGTGTTGTCCACCTCGACCGTCTTGCCGTTCCTCAGCCTCAGTATATCGTCGGGACGGAGGGCATGGCCGCCTGGCATGTTCTCAGCCGCCGGCACTACGCCGTGCACCTCGTACGGCAACCCCATCAGGGCGGCGCCGCGCAGCACAGCGAGCACATTGCACGCCCCTGTCTTGTCGCCCTTCATCGTCCGCATGAACTCCCCCGTCTTGATATTGAGCCCGCCGCTGTCGAAGGTTATCCCCTTGCCGACGAAGGCGACCTTGCCTACTGGCTCCTTCTTAGGACGGTAGGTCATGTGTATCAGACGCGGTGGCCGGGACGAGCCTGCTCCCACCGAGTACAGCCCCTCCATACGTTCGCTCAGGATACGTTTTTCGTCCCAT
>JBAYOX010000146.1:0-5088 GCA_041678025.1 Aminobacteriaceae bacterium | reverse complement strand
GTGGGCTCGTCGCACAGCAGCAGCTCCGGCTCCAGTATCAGCGCCCTGGCCACGGCCACCCTCTGCCGCTGGCCGCCGGAGAGCGACAGCCGCACCTTCGACGAAAGCAGCTCCTCTCCCAGCCCCAGCTCCTCCAGCAGCGATCTGGCCCTTGCCTCTCCCTCCCGCCTCCCGGCCCTGACGAGGAGCCACGGCTCCATCACCGCCTCCAGCACGGTCAGCGATGGTGAAAGCGCTCCGTAAGGGTCCTGCGGGGCCAGCGCACAGCGTTGCCGTAGTGTTACCAAACTGCTCCTGTCCGCGCCGCCGAGGTCGACGCCGAAGAGCGACACGCTCCCCGCATCCGGCGCTACGTGAGCGGAGATGCACCTCAGCAGTGTGGTCTTTCCGCTGCCGGACTCGCCTATCACGGACAGGCTCTCACCGCGCGCCAGGCTGAAGGCGACTCCGTCCAGCGCGCGCACGACGCCCCTCCCTCCCTGACGTCGAAAGTCCACCGTCAGCCCCTCCACCCGGAGGATCACGGAGCTCCCTCCCTCTCCAGGCGGAGCAGAGCGTTCACCAGCTCGGACGAGTGCTCGCTCCTCGGGCGGGCGACTATCTCCGCGGGGGCTCCCTCCTCGACCAGCTCTCCATCCTTCATTATCAGAAGGCGCGTGCAGGCCGATGCCGCCAGAGGCAGATCGTGAGAGACCAGCAGCATCCCCAGCCCTCTGGACACCACCAGCCCCTTCAGCTCGTCGATGATCCCCTTCTGGGTGACTACGTCAAGCGCTGTCGTCGGCTCGTCGCACAGCAGCCAGTCCGGGTCGCACGCCAGGGCGAGCGCGATCGCCGCCCTCTGCTTCTCCCCACCGGAAAGCTCGTGAGGGTACCTTCCCGCGTAGGCACCGTCCAGCCCCGCGGAGGTGAACAGCCCGTCCATCCTCTCTCTGGCTGCTCGCCCCGTCAGGCCCAGATGGACCCTCAGAACCTCCTCGACGTGCCTTCCGACCGTGATCACTGGAGTGAAGGAGTTCATCGCCCCCTGGGGCACTATTGCTATGCGCCGCCAGCGAAGCCTGTTGAGCGCATCCTCGGACATGGCGAGCAGGTCGACCCCGTCCAGCAGAATCTCGCCTTCCACCTTCGTCCCAGCGGGCAGAAGCCCGGGTATGGCCATCAGAGCGCTGCTCTTGCCGCTCCCCGACTCGCCGGCCAGGGCGCACAGCTCCCCCTTGTTCAGAGTGAGCGACAGCCCCCTGACCGCCCTCACCTCGCCTCCGGCAGCGCGTGCGTAGGTCACCGATAGATTCCGTATCTCGATCATGTCCGCGCCTCCCTCAGCCTCGGGTCGACCCTCTCCTCCAGGAACTTGCCGACGTCCAGAAAGGCCAGGCAGAGCAGCGATATCCCCAGCCCCGGAGGCAGCAGCAGCCACCACGCCCCCGCGGTGAATGCGCCGAATGAGTGAGCCCCGTGAAGCATCCTGCCCCAGGAGATCACCCTCGGATCCGACAGGCCCAGGAACGACAGCCCCGCCTCGGACAGAATCGCTCCCGGCACGCCGAGAGTCATCGTAGCCAGCAGCACCGGGAAGGTCTCCGGAAGCAGGTGTCTCCTCAGTATGTACCCGGCGGGAGCGCCAAGCCCCCGAAGCCCCTCTATGTACGGCGCGTCCCGCAGAGATAGCGCCAGCGAGCGCACAGTTCGGGCCGTCCCCATCCACGAGAAGACCGACAGAATGAGCACGAGCTGCCACAGCCCCTTACCCCATAACGCGGCCAGCGCCATCAGCACGGGCAAAAGCGGAATCGACAGAAGCAGGTCGACCAGCCTCATCAGAATAGAGTCGACCCAGCCGCCGATGTAGCCTGCTGCCAGACCCAGCGAAGTCCCGAGGAAGGTCGCAAGCAGAGCTGCGAATAACCCCACGATGAGGGACACTCGGACTCCGGCGGTGAAAAGCGCGGCGACGTCCCTCCCTCTCTGGTCAGTCCCCAGAAGCCCCCATCTTCCACCCTCCAGCCTGATGACGACCGCCCCCTCGAACCCCTCTGTGCCAGTGACAGAGAGTCTGTACTCGCCGTGTGCTGCGAAGAGCGAGGCGGAGGCGTCCTTGAACGGCGGCAGCCCCAGAGAGCGCTTGAAGGCTATGTCGCGCCCGTCCGCCCTGAAGCCGCCTCTCAGGGGCGCGAGGTGAATAGGCGTCTCTCCCGGCCTTGCGATCTCCACGAAGCGCCCCGTATCGCCCGTCGAATCCTCGACGACTATGGAGAGCCCCGAGGGAGGGGAGTAGCGCCAGTCGAGCGACAGCTCCGGCTCCTCCGTCGTGAGGCGCAGTTCGATGGTCGGAGGCTGGTCGCGGCTCAGCCAGAGCGGCTTGCAGAACGGGGAGGCCACGGGATGACCTGGCGGCGAGTCGAACAGCTCCCCGCCGAACACCGCCAGGGAGGCCAGGATCATCAGGCACCAGAAGCTCCACCTGCGCATCAGGACCGTCATCAGCGGGCGCTCCTCTCAAGGCGCACTCTCGGATCCGTGACGGGGTAGAGCAGATCGGCCAGAAGGTTGCAGGCGACGGTGAACAGAGACAGCAGGAAGAAGGCCGCCCCCGCGGCTGGGTAGTCGTGACCGGTAACAGCCTCGAGCAGGAAGCGCCCCACCCCGTGCAGCGAGAAGACAGTCTCCGTGATCACAGCGCCGGAGACTATGCCGGGCAGTGACAGAAGCAGCAGAGTCAGCAGCGTGGGGAGCATCGTCCTGAAGACGTGCCCGAGAAGGATGTTTCGCGCGGGAAGCCCTCTCGCTCGGGCCAGCAGTATAAAGTCCTCGCCGAGCACCTTCACCGCCAGGTTGCGCACGTAAATCGCCCAGCCGCCGAACCCGAGCAGAGTGAGGGAGATCACCGGCAGGGCCATATGGTGCGCATAGTCGAGGGCCAGGGCGGCGAAACCGTCCGGAGGCGGGACGGACAGAGTCCCCCTCAGCGGGAAGAACGGCAGCATCGATGCGAAGAGCATAAGCAGCATCAGCTGCAAGAAGAACGACGGAAAGGAGAAGGAGAGCGCCCCGCTCCACAGCACGCACCTTTCGAGTAGGCTTCCCCTGCGAAGCGCCGCCTTCATACCGAGCCACGTGCCGATCACGGCGGACAGAAGCAGGCTGCTCCCCAGCAGGGCCGCGGTGTTGGGTACGCGCGAGCGCAGCTCGTCGATCACCGGCCGCCCTGTCATGAACGACACGCCGAAGTCGAACGACAGAGTGGACTTCACGTACAGCAGGAACTGGGCGGGAAGCGGCCTATCCAGCCCGTACATCCTTCTGAGCTGCTCCTTGGCCTCGGGGGAGAAGTCCGGGTCCATTACCGACGCGACCGGATCGCCCGGCATCATGCGGAAGAGCAGAAAGTTCAGCGCCAGCACCATCATCAGGACCAGCGCCGCGCCGGACGCCCTTCGCGCCCAGTAGCTCACTCTTTTCTCACCGCCGTCCCAGCCAGAAGTCCTCGTTGGCCGTCAGATGGACGTACTCCCCCGGCTTGTACTCGCGAAATATGAACGGCCCCGACCCGACCATCTGCGTCAGGGAGTAGTCCTCCCTGTGCTTCTCCGACGCCGGCAGCCAGCTCCTCCAGTCCTCCACTCGCACCACTATGTGACGCGGCAGGATCGGGAGCCCGCCTATCCTGTGCAGATGCCAGAAGCTGACGTTCTTCATGGTCACGATCAGAGTAAGGTCGTCCGCGACCTCCACGCTCTCAATGTTCTCCACGTTGTCGAAGTAGCGGGGGGGCCGCTTGTCGCGAAGGTACTCGTAGGTGTAGGCGACGTCGCGCGCCGTCAGGGGGCGTCCGTCGTGCCACTTGACCCCCTCGCGCAGGTGGAAGGTCAGCACGGTGTGTGGCCCCTCCCCCTCGTCCTCCGTGGTCACGGTCCAGGAGCCTGCCAGCCATGGAATGGTCTCCAGCGTGTACGGGTCGATCGCTATCAGCGCGTCGTACACCAGGCTCATCACCTGCCAGTCGTAGGCCGAGCTTGAGATGAACGGGTTCAGGGCCCTGGGCTCCTCCTCCTGCACCAGATAGAGGGGGCGCATAGGCCCGGAGGCAGGCTCCATCGAGAGCAGGCTCCAGATGTTGTCCGCAGTAATCCGGTCGGTCACAAGGGCCCCCGCCCAGTCGCGCCTAACCGCCGAGACGGAGTATCGACTGTAGATCGGGGCCACCGGCGCCAGATCGAACAGCAGCCTCTGGGCGTCGGAGGCCGCGTCCAGCGCCGTGGTCGCGTCGGGGGCGAATCGAAGCCGGTCCAGCTCCCTGTCCAGCTCCGGGTCGGAGATGCCGGGTATGTTGTGCCCGCCCGGTATATCGAGCTTCGACGAGTAGAGGGAGTACAGAGAGTCCGGGTCGCGCGTCATCTGCCAGGCCAGCACGTAGAGCTGAAAGTCGCGCTCGTCAAGACGCGAGATCATTGCGGAGAAGTCCATAGGCTCGGTTGTGACCGGGATGCCTATCGAGGTCAGCGCCTCCGCCGCTCGCACCGCCAGCTCCGCCGTGGTCGGAACGACCGCCGCCGTAGGGCACAGAAGCTTCTGCGGCGGGATCTTCCTGCCGTCGGGAGAGAGCAGCACCCCGTCCGGGGCGAGGGTCCACCCAGCCTCCGCAAGCGATGCCCGTGCGGCGTCCGGGTCGTAAGGACGCCCCTTCACAGTAGGGTCGAAGAAGGGCGAAACCGGAGGAAGGAAGGTCGACAGCGGCTCCGCGTACCCGGCGAACAGATCGCGCACTATCTGCTCTCGCGGCAGAGCCTGCCATGCCGCCCTGCGGAGCTCCGCCCGGTCCCACGGAAATTCGCGGTTGTTGAAGCCCAGGAAAAAGCCGTGGAAGCTCGCAGCCAGAGAGAGATCCACGTTCGTGTCGTCCGCCAGTGTGTCGATGTCCACCGGCCTGTGCAGGTTCCCCAGGATGTCCACCTGCCCATTCCGGAGCGCCATTATCTGCGCGTCCGGGTCCCTGATTATCACTAGGTAGAGGTCATTTATCCTGGGCGCGGAGTAGCTGTTAGGGTCGAACCGGTCGGACGACCATCCGGGGCGTGGCGAGAGGCC
>JBAYOX010000145.1:0-5111 GCA_041678025.1 Aminobacteriaceae bacterium | reverse complement strand
TGAACGAAGTCGTACTCGAGCTCCTCCTGCGCGATGTAGGCGTTGTTGACGTCGGTGATCTCGTACTCCCCTCTGGCGGAGGGCTTCAGCTGGTCGATTATCCCCCACACACGACTGTCGTAGAGGTACGCTCCGACGACTGCGTAGTCGCTCTTCGGCCTCTCGGGCTTCTCCTGAATCTCGACGACCTTCTGCTCGTCAAGTGCGGCGACGCCGAAGGCCGATGGGTTGTCGACCTTGACCAGCATCACCCGAGCGCCCCTCTCACCTTGCATTATTCGGTAGTTTTCGACGAAGTGGAGCAGCGGGCGCTCGAAAATATTGTCCCCTAGAAGCACAAAGACCGGTTCCTCTCCGGCGAAGCCCCTGCACAGACGCAGAGCGTCGGCTATCCCCCCGGCCTCGTCCTGCACCTTGTAGGTGAAGTCGGCGCCGAACTCCGCGCCGCTTCCGAGACTGGTCACTATATCCCCCATATGCAGACTGCTGGTTACGATCATTATCTCTTTCACGCCGCAGGCGACCAGATTCTTGACCGGGTTGTATATCATCGGCTCGCGCCCGACCGGCAGCAGATGCTTGTTGGTGTGTCTTGTAAGGGGGTGTAGCCGAGTCCCCTTTCCTCCTGCCAGGATGATTCCCTTCATCCGACTCCCTCCGTATTATTAGTTTTGATCAAAATTGTAAGGGTTAGACCGAACGGTTGTCAAACGACATGACTGAGTGTGTACGTGTATCTACGTTGATTTTTAAGCTTTTTTCTGTATAATCTAGGAGGCGAAAAGCCGTGAACTTATCAATATTGAGGAGGTTCTTCCATGTCAAGCTCAGTACTCCGTTCCGCAGACAGGTCCGCAACAGCCGATGCTCTCCTCTTCTACTATCCGGCCGTTTTTCTTCTCTTCTTTGCAGATATTCCCATAGTTGATTTCCCGGAGGTGCGCATCGGGTTGCTGGACATTCTCCCGAAGCTCGAGGGGGTTTCCTGGCCGATTCTGGGTGTTGTGTTTGCCGCGTTCATGCTCATCGCGACTATACGCTATGTGGCAGGAGAGGGGGAGTCCGACCTGTGGCGTGTTCTGCTCAGGGGCGGCCACTCTATTATCGTGGCTCTGTCGTTCGTCGGCTTCCTGTTCGTGCCCGTCGGAGTCACCCTTACAGGTATGGCGGAGCCAGGCGGCATGTTCGAGGCTCTTCTCTCCTTCCGCGGAGCGTTCTTCTTCCTGACCATGTTCGTGCTGTCAGGGATGAGCCATGCGTACCTGTTGGGGGGAAGGACGGACACCTATGCCTCCATAACCGACTCTCCTTCGAAGCTGTTGGCGGCGCAGATGGCGATGCTCTCGGCCGCTTTCCTCTTTCTTGTGCTAGAGGCCCCGGGGACTCTCCCCTCCCTTCTATACTCCGTGACCGTGCCCAGCTGGGTAATCCCCAGCCTCCCGATAATCCTGGCCCTCACGGGTGCTCTTTTCTCCTCCTTCGGAGGGGGGCGCGAGCACGCGGCGCTTCTGGCCCTTATGCTGAGATTGTGCGCGCTACTGTCGCTGGCCGCTCCGCTGGTGGTTATGCTAGCGGGCAGGGCGGAGGAGTCCGGCATGGCACTGTACATGGCATCCCTTGCGCTGTTCGTCTCCTCCGTCAAGGGAGTCGACTGCCTGCAGGACGGTTGCGGTGGAGGACTGTAAGCCAGACAAAAGCGGTCCCTAAGCTAATCGCATTCTTGATTGAAAAGAACACATGTGCGGATCTGGTGATTGTCCGGTCCGCACATGTGGATTTGTGTTGATGAGGCCCTGCCCGACCCTGTTAGTATCGGCTAGGGGTAGCTTTCGTCATTAGATCAGCGAGTGCGCTGTCTCTCCGTTCACGAAGGTGACCAGCGCCCTGCTGCGGGCGTCAAGCGGGTCCCCGTCCCATACGACCAGATCGGCGTCCTTTCCAACCTCGACGGAGCCGATCCTGTCCGCCAACCCCAGATGCTCCGCCGCCGACATAGTCACAGCCCTCAGTGCCACGTCACGTGGAAGTCCGGCTCGCACGGCGAGCGACAGGCAGACTGACAGGTGCTCTATCGGGACGACAGGATGGTCGGTTATGATGCAGAAGTGGACGCCGGCCTTCCAGAGCGCCACCGGGGTGTCCCAGGTCTTGTTGCGAAGCTCAAGCTTGGGTGCGCTGGTGAGGGTCGGCCCCACGGCGGCCATGACGTTGTTCTCCGCCAGGAAGGGTGCTATCAGGTGTCCCTCGGTGCAGTGCTCGACAGTGTAGCGTATGGAGAACTCCTTTGCTATTCTGACTGCTGTCGCTATGTCGTCGCAGCGGTGTGCATGCACGCACAGGGGGATGTCGCCGTCCAGCACGGGCAAAAGCGCCTCGTGTAGCAGGTTTCTCTCGCCCGCCTCTCCCTTTGACTGTGCCTGTTTCTGCCTGTTCCTGTAGTTCTGCGCGTCAACGAGCGCCTGGCGCATAAGCGCGGCGTTCCCCATCCTTGTGTTTGGAAGCTTCTTTTTCTCCGTGTAGACCCTTATTGGATTCTCGCCGAGCGCCGACTTCATGGAGGAGGGGGCGCAGACGACCATATCCTCTACCACCAGCTTCCGTCCGTTTCGCGATGTTGCGGTCTTTATCACAGCCCCCTGACCGCCGATGACGTTACCGCTCCCCGGCAGTGTCTGGACGCATGTCACTCCCCCCGCGAGGGCATCCGCGAAGGCCGTGTCGTCCTGGTAGATCGCGTCCATTATGCGAAGCTGAGGGGCGACCGGGTCTACCATGTCGTTGGCGTCCGCCATCCCCTCCGGGAAGCCCTCGCAGTAGGTCCCGATATGGGTGTGGGCGTCGATGAACCCCGGAGTGACCACCATGCTCTTCGCGTCGGTCACGTCGCTGGCGCCCTTCGGGTCGAACCCGTCGGCGATCTCCACGATCCTGCCCTTTTCGATTAAGATAGTAACGTTGTTGCGCACGGTACCAAGCCCTGTTTCAAGTGTTCCGGCCAGTATAGCTCTCATGAAGTACCTCCTTGAGTTGTGGTGAATAGGGTATCATTAATTCTACAACAGGCAGGTGTTTTTGAAAAACGCCCGGTTTTTGCATATAAAAAGAGTAGAGAAGGCCTGATATTTACTGATCTATAATTCACAGTATAAGGGGGACGATTTCAGTGGGTGTTTCGGATAGGTGTGGAGAAGAGATGTTTCTTCGTCAGGTGGGAGTTATCCATTCTTCATTGAAGTGTCGCGAGGACTGCCCGAGACAGGGTATCGAAGGCGGAGTGGAGGCGGAGGTAGAGGTTAGCGCCGAGTTCGCATCGGGGCTGGAGGGGATTGAGGCCGGGCGCGAGGTCATTCTGCTGACCTGGCTGCACATGGCCGACCGTGAAAAGCTGAAAGTACATCCGCGGGGGGATGAGGGGGCGCCGCTGAGAGGGGTCTTTGTCACTCGCTCTCCCTCGCGCCCGAACCCGATAGGGCTTCACCGCGTGAAGATAGCCGAGGTAAGGGGGACGACGCTGAAAGTTTATCCTCTTGAGGCCGTCGACGGCACCCCGGTCATAGACATAAAGGCAGTCATTCGGGGAGAGGAGCCAGGTGCAGGGGGCGGGAAAACACCGTAAACTCGATCTCCGCGCCCTTCCGTATCCCCGCGCGCGTATCGCCCTGTTGGGTCGCAAGAGAAAAGTTGACATGAGAATCGATGGCGATATAATAGAACTATTCCGGATTTCCCAATAATGATCTAAGAACGCTTCTTGCAGGAATCGGCTGCCCATCGTTCGACGCGTTAGAGCGGACGGTCTTCGGGCAGGTCGTTTTGTTCGACAGGCCGAGAAAACCTTGAAGCATTGCGCCCGACGGCCGATCATTGATCTTCGGCGGCATCTTGGATTCCAATGAACCGGGCGTATGTTTGCGGCATTGTGACGGATTGCAACAAATACTCTACAAGAGGTGGTACTGATGACGGGAAAAGAGGTATTCACGCGGAAGAAACATTTGATGCCGATCGCCTTCGCTCTTTTGTTCCTCCTTCTGACGGCCGTGGTTGCGGGCGCGGCGGAGAAGCCGGTTCTGGAGGTGCCTATTGTTATCACCACCTGCGGGCAAAGCCCGGGAGCGGTCATGTTGAAGATGTCCCTTGTGCACGCCAAGCTGACTCCTGTGGAGAGCAAAAATAACATGACGACGGAGGACTTGTCTGGTAAAGGGTACAAGACTCTGATGGTGACCACGGGCACCAGCGGCAAGGGCATGGGGGCGGCGGGCACGGATGTGAACAAGGAGATCGCGCGGTGCCAGGAGCTGATCAAGGCCGCCAAAGAAGAGGGAATGGTCGTCATCACCGCTCATATCGAAGGCATGGCCCGCCGGACCGACAGCTCCGACCAGGCCTCGATAGACGAGATAGTCCCCCTTGGTGACGCCATTCTCATAATCACCGGCAGCAATCCGGACGGTTATTTTACTAAGCTGGCGCAGGACAACGACAAGTACCTTATCGAGGCCAAAGACGCCCTCACCATAGGCGAGACTTTGAAGGAACTGGCCAGGTGAAGACGGAGCCCCCGACCTTTGAATCGGGGGCCTTTTTTTACGAGTCTACGAGTCTCCAGGAAAGGAAGTCACAGCATGTTCGCACACTCCGGAATTGTTTTGCTTGTAATATGCGCGGCGTTCTTTCTCCCCAAGGTGTTGAAGCTCAGCACCGAGCTTTCGATGTTCATCGCGGCCATCGCCGGAGCGGCCGCCCACTCGATACTGCTGGTCGTCACCGACTCGCCTCACGACGCCGTCCCCCTGGTCCCCGTTAGGCACATCGTCGAGGGCGCTTTCACCTACTTCGACGTCTGCCTGATCTTCCTCACCGCCACCTTCTTCATGTCTCTGCTTCGCGAGAGCGGGGGGGTCGCCTTCATCGTCCGGAAAATCGTGTCCACTTTCCATGCCAGAAGGACGGTGTGTCTTCTATTGCTCACCTTCGTGCTGTTGATACCGGGTGCTCTTACCGGTTCGGGCGCGACGACGGTCTTGACCGTGGGAGCTCTTGTCGGCTCGGTGCTCTCGGCTATGGGGGTGGACGATACCAGGCGAATAGCGATTATATTTCTCGGT
>JBAYOX010000144.1:0-5112 GCA_041678025.1 Aminobacteriaceae bacterium | reverse complement strand
CGCAGTTTTCCGCTCTCCTCGCCCCAGCGAATGCCCTTCAATACAGGGCGATCCTCCGCGGGATCGGCAGGTGTCACCGGTTTCTCTGCCACAGGTTTCGGCACAGGCGCAAGAACAGGCGGAGCGGGAGTCACTTCAGCGGCCGGTTTGGGGGCTGGCGGCGGGGTCGGAGGAGGCGTCGCCTCGCCCTCCTCGGGGCCGAGGCTCAAAGTGACAGCACTGCCTGACCGTGTGAGAAGGAGTGTGAACATCTTGATTGCAGCTTTGCTCTCGAGCATCCACTTCCCGTTCCAATCAAGGCAGGGTGCCGCCATGGGGACCAACTCCACATCCAGCCAGGCGGCCGAGGCCCCCGATACGAACTGCATCTTGTTGTTCTTTGAGACTACAACGAGGGTATCCCCCTTGACCGCTGTATCCAGGCCCAGCAGCGACGCCATGTCCTGCAACGAGACCAGCAGATCGGCACCCTGCTTCACAGCAGAGACCGAGCCCAGGCGGCGGTCGCCTGCCATCAGAGGGTAGGCCCCCTCGGCAAGCGCGGCCAGGGAGAAGAATATCATGAGGGCCAGTATTAAGACGGGCGAAACTCTACGCCCCAGCAGTCGTGACATCTCTTATCACCATCGAACATGATCCGGTGCTTCCGGTGAACTTCAGGTCGTTCCCAAGAAGGTCGACCGAGCCCAGAAAATCCATGAAGTTCCCAGCGATAGTCATTCCGGCGACCGGTTCGCGCACCTCTCCGTCCTGAATGCGCACTCCCTTGATGCCCAGAGAAAAATCGCCGCTCACGCTGTTTACCGTGTGAAGCCCCAGAAGCTCCTTGACATAGATGCCACTTCTCACCTGGAGAAGCAGATCCTGTGGGGTCCACTTTCCTGGAGCGACGCACAGGTTCGAGCACCCCACGTCCGGCGTGCCGGAGAGAGAGCGGCTGGCGTTGCCCGTGGAGTGAACCCCGTCCATGCGCGCGTACTTCAGGTTATACAACCAGGACTCGACGACCCCGCGCGTGAGTATGGCGGTCCTGGAACACGGTACCCCTTCGCCGTCGAAGGGCGCACTGCCCAGCGCACCCTTGAGAGCACCGTCGTCGACGATGGTCAGAGCGGAAGAGGCGATTTTATCCCCGAGCCTCCCCTTCAGGAGAGATTTGTTCTTGTGAATGTTTGACGCGAGAAAGAGCTCCCCCACGACCTCTACGAAGGAGGCCGAGGAGTCCGGATCAAGCAGAAGGTCGTACTTTCCCGTGGAAAGAGGCCTTCCACCGAGCACCATGGCGCTTCTCTCAACCGCCTCATGCGCGACATCCTCGGGGGAGAGAGATGAGAGCAGGCGACTCTCCTCACCGTAACCGCCCATCTCCATATCCTCCCCGGACGAGAGAACTACGGAGACGCCGCACCCCGCGCTCGCCCCCCTGTACCACATCATGGCACCCTCGGAGGAGGCGTAGAGGACATCCTGCACACCGTCGCCCCAGGAGGTGCTTCTTACCGACACGACGCGGGGATCGGCGCTCCTTGCGCACTCCCACATCCTTTTGCAGAAGGCCATCCTGTCCTCGCAGCTCAGATTGGCGATCTCCGGGTCGTACAGGCCGAGGTCTCCCTCCGGGCAGGACGACGGCGGGACAAGTCCTACGTAGGGATCCTCCTCGGATGCCTTGCAGTTGGATATGCTCCAGTCCACAGCCTCCTCGAGGGATCTCTTTTCAAGGGAGTTTACCCGCGCCGCACCCTGCCGCCCGCAGGAGTCCAGGGCCCGGATGCCTATGCCCGTGGAAAAGCCGGAGGAGATATCCTCGGGCTCTCCGTCCAGAAGGGAGAGTGAGTGACCGTAACCGGAGACGTACAGCACGTCGGCAGCGGCGGCCCCTTTCTCGACAGCCCTGTCTATCAGGAACGCGGCCGCCTGCTCCGCTACCCTGCGATCGAGGGTTTTCCTCACGCAGTCGCCGCCTCCTCCAAAATAATCGACGCGGCTTTCACGACCTGCTCTCTGGTGACATCAAGGTGAGTGACCAGACGAAAACGCCCCTCGGAGACGCTGTTAAACAGCACGCCTCTGGCGGCGCAGCGCAGGTGAAGGTCTGCCCCGGACTCGGCATCCACAGTGCAGTAGACCATATTGGTGGGCCTGTCATTCTGCTCCACCTCTATCTCGTCGCTTTCGGACAGAAGCCGGGAAAGAAGCTCGGCGTTCTCGTGGTCCTCCTTCAACCTGCCAATATTATGCTCAAGAGCGTAGAGGCCTGCGGCAGCCAGTATCCCCGACTGGCGGAGCCCTCCGCCAAGGCATTTTCTCCAGCGGCGCGCCTCGTCAATAAAGCTCTTCTTGCCGCACAGCATGCTCCCCACCGGTGCCCCCAGCCCCTTCGAGAGGCAGAACTGGATCGAGTCCACACATGACGCGAAGTCGCTGGCCTTGCAGCTCCAGGCCGTCGCGGCATTCAATACTCGCGCGCCGTCCATGTGAACCGACAGCCCGTGCCGCCTAGCCTCTTCGGCGGATGAGCGAATGCGCTCGACGGATATCGCCTTGCCGCCCATGCGGTTGTGGGTGTTCTCAAGGCAGAGCAGGCGTGCCGGAGCAAAGTGTATGTTGGACGGCCTGCAGTGGGCCCTGACCTCCTCGGGCGGTATGCACCCGGAGCTGTCATCGGCCAGAAGAGGCACCACCGAGCCAAGCGCTGCCAGCCCTCCAGCCTCGTAGTTCTGCATGTGGCAGCCCGCCCCCAGGATCGCCGCGTCCCCCCGGCCGCAGTGCGACAGAACGGCAACGAGGTTGCCCATCGTTCCCGACGGCAGAAAAAGAGCGGCCTCCATTCCCACAACCTCCGCGGCCCTCTCCTCAAGGCGGTTTACCGTGGGATCCTCACCGTATACGTCGTCTCCGACCTCGGCGTTGGCCATCGCCCTCCTCATCTCCTGGGAGGGTTTGGTCACAGTGTCGCTCTTCAGATCAACCGGAAACATAACTCTCATCACCTGTTTCTTTTGAATATACCGACCGGGTCAGGCCGTCTACAATGAAACTCCAAGCCTTGCCCACGGCAGAAAATCCTCCGCCACGTTCACTCCCATGGAGACGGAGGGCCTGTTATCACCGTGGAAGTCGCTCCCGGCCGTAGGGAACAGGGAGAATTCAGCCGCGATGGACATGTGACGAAAGACCTGCTCCGGCGACGATCCGGGGGAGACGCACTCCATCCCCCACAGCCCGGCCTCCTTGAGCTCTCTGGCGATGCCTCTCAGACTCCCCTCGTCCTCGGTGGTCAGCGCCGGATGAGCAAGCACAGCCACCCCTCCGGCATCGCGGATCAGCTCTATACATCGCGCCGGAGGGAGGCGGAAGCGCTCCTCGTAAGCGGGGGCCTGAGACCCCAGGTACTGTGCGAACGCAGACGGCATATCCCTTGAGTACCCCTTCTTTACAAGCACCCTGGCAATATGGGGCCGCCCGACTACGTCGCCCCCCGCCTCAAGCGCCACCTCTTCCAAAGAGACATCGACTCCCATCCTGCACAGGTTATCACACATCTTCTCGTTGCGGGACTCCCTGCCACGCCTTACCTCCTCCAGGGCCACAGTCAGTTCGGCCTTGGGGCTCTCTCCCCGCATAAGGTTCAGGTCAAGCCTGTAGCCCAGGATATGGAGTGTCCCCTCATGCTCCGCCGAGAGCTCGATACCCGGGACCCCGGCCATCTTACGACTCTTACAGGCGGCCATAAAGGAAGGAAGCCCTTCAATCGTGTCGTGATCCGTGAGGCTCATCACGGACAAGCCCCTGCTTCTGCCATGCGCCACCAGCTCCTCAGGCGTCATGGAACCGTCGGAGTAGGTACTGTGAAGATGGAGATCCACACAGATCATTCGGCTACTCTATAGGGCAACAACTATTCTTCGCCCATGAACTGATCGTAGTCGAACAGAGCGGCCAGGTCCAGCAGTACTATCAGACGCCCGTCCTCCTGCCTGGCCACGCCCATCAGATATTTTTTATCCATCGTTGTGCTGAGCTTTGCCGCCGAATCTATGTTTCTCTCGAATATCGTGCAAACCTCGCGCACCGAGTCCACTATGATGCCGAACAGGTTATCGTTCCAGGAGATGACCACAATCCTCGCCTCGTCAGTGAGCTCCTTCTGCATCATGCCTATCTTGAGCTCCATGTCGAAGACAGGGACTATAGAGCCCCTGAGGTTGATCACCCCGCGAATATAGTCCGGGGAGTTAGGAACCCTTGTGATGAAAGGCGGTACGCGAACAATCTCCCTGACGAAGTTCACGTCAAGCCCGTAGTCCTCGTCGTAAAGAGAGAAGACCAGTGTTATGTTCTCCCTCTCTCCGCTCTCGATCTCCTCGGTCCCCAGATGCGTTACGTCCGCGCTTACAGCCGCGTAGCTCATCATCCATCCCTCCCGATGGTACTTCTTCTTTCTCGATAAAAGGCATCCCTACGAATTATACAGCAATTTGCGGCATATATACTGGGAGCCCGAAGTGTATTAGAATACATAGGTACTCCGGCATAACCGTATCATTCTAGCACGACCCGCGCCATTTGGCCTCACGCGGGCCTGCAAAAATAAAAGGAGAGTGTGTCATGATCGAGGAATTCAACGAGAGGACGCTTTTTCAGGATATCAAAAGATTGATCGACTCCGAGGGGCTTGTCACCGCCCGCCTCGTCGAGTCGGTCAACAGAACCGCACAGATGGCGTCCACCACTGTGCCCGAGATACAGGATCTCTTTTCGAGGTGGCTTGCCCTAGTGGGAGGAGAGGTGCTTCGAATCGCCTCAAGTTCACCGGATATGGATATATCCGCCACGGCGAAGTCGATAGGCATCGATAACTCGTCCCTCCTCTCACTCCTGCTGATGCTGCATCGTGAGGGCAAGATATCGATAGATTCCGTCCGCCTGGGCAGCGGAGATGGCAGAAACAAAGAGATATGCTCCTGCCTTATGGGCGACGAAGAGGATTAGTCCGGAGGAACAAACGCAACAGAGCCGTCCCTTGAATAGGGTCGGCTCTGTTGTTTTAGACAAAGGATTTCCGGCGATGACCTGCTCTCCCACGGATAGCCTCCGCAGTACCATCGG
>JBAYOX010000143.1:0-5141 GCA_041678025.1 Aminobacteriaceae bacterium | reverse complement strand
CTGGTGGATATGCCCTTCGGAGAGCTGCTGCCAAGAATCTGCTAAAAAAAAGCCGGTCCGCGGCCATCATGGGCGAACCGGCTCTTTTTTTGTCTGGAGCTACGCCTTTAAGACCTCTCCGTACAGCACCGGCACCACCACGAGTATCAGGACGGTGGCTACCGTCAGTCCGAACATGATAGTTACCGCCATCGCGGAGAAGAGGACGTCGAAGAAGAGCGGCACCATACCGAGCACAGTTGTCATCGAGGCCATCATCACAGGGCGGGAGCGGCTGACGCCGGATTCTATCACGGCCTCCAGCGGAGTCTTGCCCTCGCTCATCTCGAGGTCGATCTGGTCAATCAGCACTATGGCGTTCTTTATCAGCATCCCCGCAAGGCTGAGGAAACCCAGCATCGACAGAAAGTCGAACGACCTGTCCATTGTAAGCAGTCCGAGCGTGAGCCCCATCACCGACAGAGGCAGGCACATCAGGATTACCAGGGGCTGGCGATAGCCGTTGAAGAGCATCACCAGGATTATCACGATCGCAAGAAAGCCCAGCGGGATCATCCCCATCAGGCCGCTCTGCGCCTCCTGCGAGCTCTCGTACTCCCCTCCCCACTCCATCTCGACGCCGTGAGGCAGAGGGATCGCCTCTATATGCGGTCGCAGTCTGGTAAAAAGCGCCCCCGAGCGGTCCGTCGCGCTGTCGCACTCCACCGTCAGCGACTTCTTTCTGTTCAGTCGGTAGACGAAGGAGTCCTCCGCTACGGTATCGATGCGGGAGATGAACTGAGAAAACGGTATGTACCGCCGGTTCAGCGCGCTCCAGATCTGCGTCTCCTCCAGTGACTCGACGCTGCCTCGCTCGGAGTGAGGCAACCGGGCGACAATCGGTAGCAGCTTCTCTCCCTCCCGGTACAGACCGGCCGTCACGCCGGTGAAGGCCATCTTGACAGCGTTCGCCACATCTTGTCTGCTGAGGCCCAAAAGCTGAACCGAGTCGTTCAGCTCCGGCCTGATGACCTTCGCGCGCTCGCCCCAGTCGTTACGTATATTGACCGCATCGGGGTCGGAGGCGAAGACCTCCGTGGCCTTCCCGGCAAGACGCCTGAGATGCAACGGTTCCTTCCCGAGGAAGCGAACCTGTACCTTGGCACCACTGCTGGTCCCTTTGGCGAACGAGCGAATGCGCGGGTCCAGGTGCGGCTGGTTCGTCCGCACGAAGTCGGCGAGCCTGCCCTTAAGGGCCTCGGCACCTTCGCTGTCCTTTGCGGTGACTACCAGATGGCCGTAGTCGGAGGCCGGGTCGCCAGGGGTGTAGGTGAGGATGAAGCGAAGAGCCCCCTCACCGGCGTATGATGCGACCGACTCTATCTCCGGTTGAGACAGCAGAAACTCCTCCATTATGCGGACCTCCTTCAAGGTGGCCTCGACGCTCGTTCCACGCTGAGTCCAGAAGTCCACAGTGAACATCGGAGACGTCGAAGATGGGAAGAATGACTTGTCTACGAAGCCGAAACCTACGAAGGAGAGCACCATCAGCCCCGCTACGATCAGCAGGACCATCTTGCGGCGGCTGAGACAGAAGACCAGAAATCTGCGGTAGGCGCGGTAGAGGGGCGTGTCGTACGGATCTACCGCCGTCTCCGCCGTGTTACCCTTCAGAATGGCTATCCCCAGAAGGGGGGTGACAGTGACCGCAAGCACCCAGCTGAGCAGCAGTGAGATGCTCACCACCTGGAATAGGCTCTTGCAGAACTCCCCTGTGCTGTCCGGGGACAACCCTATGGGGGCGAAAGCGATGGCGGCTATTATAGTGGCACCGAGCAGGGGGACCTGGGTCTGGTTGACGACATCTATCGCTGCTGAGGCGCCGTCCTGTCCCTTCTGCACGCCTACGAGGATGCCGTCCGCGACCACGATCGCATTGTCGACAAGCATGCCTAGAGCAATGATGAGCGCGCCGAGGGAGATGCTGTGGAGGTCGATGCTCATTATCCTCATGGCAATGAAGGTCACCAGGATGGTGAGCAGCAGTACAGCGCCTATAAGGATACCGCTTCTGAATCCCATGAAGATGAGCAGGATGCCTATGACAATGACCAGGGCCTCCAGCAGGTTCGTTACAAAGTCGCGGATCGAGTCGGCGACCGTGTCCGCCTGATAGTAGATCATGCCAAGCTCCATGCCTACAGGAGTAAGGCCGACGAGCTCCTGAATCCTCTTGTGGACAGCCTCTCCGATATGTATTACGTTGCCGCCATCGACGTTGGATATGCCGATGCCGAGGGCCGGCCTGCCGTTGTATCGCATTGCCTTGGAGGGCGGATCGACGTAGCCACGTTTTATAGTCGCCAGATCGCCCAGGCGGATTGAGCGCCCGTCGCCACCGCGCAGCAGAAGGCTAGAGAGGGCATCGACCGATGAGAAGTAGCCTGAAGGGGATATACGGATCAGCTCCGGCCCCACCTCGGCCGATCCCGAACCTGTGACTATATTCTGCGCCTGCAACAGGTTGAAGATCTCCTGTGTGCCGATTCCAAGCTGCGCCATGCGTGAACGGTCTATCTCGACGTATATTGTCTCCGTCTGTACGCCCGCTATCTCGACGTTGGCTACTCCTTCGACGAGCAGCAGCTCGCGCCTGAGAAGGTCGGCGTGGTCCTCCAGCTCGCGGAATGTGTACCCCTCCCCGGTGAGGGCGTAGTAGACTCCGTAGACGTCGCCGTAGTCGTCATTGACGAGCGACGGCCCCGCGCCCGGAGGGAGCTGGGTCTGGACGTCGGTCACCTTGCGGCGCAGCTCGTCCCATATCTGCGGGAGGTCGCGCGCGGTATAGGTGGGCTTTATATCGACGTACACCATCGAGAGGCCCTCCTTAGAGAGAGATCGTACCTTATCGGTCTGCCCGAGCTTCTGCGCCGCAGACTCTATAAGCGCGGTGACCTCGTTCTCCACCTCGAGGGGCGACGCTCCCGGATAGGATGTGGCTATCACGGCCGTCTTGATGGTGAAAGAGGGGTCTTCAAGCTTGCCCAGGCCGTTGTAGGCCCAGATTCCGCCCACTGCGATCAGTACGGTGAAGAACCAGGTTACAGTGCGCTTTCGGATGGAAAACTCTGCGAGGTTCATGACGGTGCCCCGCTACATTCCCGGAGGTGTATAGAGGGTGACGGGGTCTCCCTCCAGCAGCAGAGAAACTCCTGCCGTCACGATGCGATCGCCGGGCGTGGTGCCCCTCACGAGCGCCATCTCTCCTCTGTACCCCGACACCTGGACCGGGACCTTCGTAACACTCAGGTCGTCCGTGCCCTCTACGCGCCAGACAAAATGACCGGTCCCCTCCCCGGCAACTACGGCTGACGCAGGAAGCTCGGCCTCTGCGCCCTCCGCCGCCGCGAACCGCGGAACGATGACGTCCACTGTCATCCCCGGCAGCACCGTCAGATTCTCGGGCTTTGCAAGCGAGAAGGCTACAGGATAGGTCTGGGTCTGCGGGTCGGCCTCCGCCGAGGCCTCTTTGTAAACGAGCGGGAAACGGTCGTCCGGAAGGGAGGCGAAGCGCGCCTCTATTCCCTGGATGCCATCTTTCATTGCGTGCTGCATCACGAGGGTCTCAGGCACTGATATGGTCACCTCAAGCATGTCCAGATCCTGCAGGCTGACGATGTACTGGTCCCTCTGGACGCTCTGATTGTTGTCCACATACCGGTCTATTACCACTCCACCGAACGGAGCGAGCAGATTCGTGTCCGCCAGAGCGTTCTCAGCAGTGCTGACTTTTGACTCTATTCCCTGGATGGTGAACTCCATCGCCGATATATCCTCAGGCCTGGCACCGGTTCGACCGGCCGACAGCTCCTGTGACGCGGACTGATAGGTCGCTTGAGCCACTTCAAAAGAGGTCTTGGCCTTGTCGTACTCCGATCTAGAGAATCCGCCAGCCTTGTACAGCTTCTCCACCCTGTCAAGGTTCATATGGGCATCGTCCATCTGGGCTTTTGCCGAGTTCACCTTGGCGGAGAGCATGGCGATCTCCTCCTTGCGCGCTCCCGACTTCATGGCCTCAAGGCGGGCCTTGGCATTCCCCAGCTCGCTTTTGGCGTTTGCAAGCTGCACCTCGAAGTCACGCGGGTCAAGGCGAGCCAGCAGAGTGCCCTGCGGCACGTAGTTCCCCTTGACAACCGGAAGCTCTACAATCTGACCGGACACGCGGAAGGCCAGGTTCACCTTCTGAGAGGCTGTAACTTTACCAGGGAAAACCCGCTCTCCTCCGCTGCCAGCAGCCACTACCACCATCGTTTTCACCGGCCTTGCGACTCGGGGCAGCTCCGCCTCTTGCCGTTTCTCCGGCACGGCACCCCATATCAGATACCACGCTCCTACCGCAAGGATAAGCGCTGCAAGGGCAAGTGTGCGTGTCCTGGTCAATCTGCTTTTCATTTTTTAATACACCTCCATAAATAAATTTTAGTATAAGTCAAAAAACCATCAGAGGGAAAAGACGAGCGGAAAGAGGCCCTCTCCGCTCGTCTTAGTCAGTCACCGCTGATCGAGTTCGCTTTCTCTAGTACGACAGCCTCTCGAATACCCTCGTGATGCCGGTCGCCCTGCCGGTCTCGTCGTCAAGAGTTATGATAACCCCGTTGAAGGCAAGCCCGTCGTCCGATACCTCGAACTTTGTCGGCATACCTGTCAGGTACCTGGGAATGACCCCTTCGAGCTTCATGCCGATCGAGCTTCTGTGCCCGCCGGTCATTCCCACGTCAGTGATGAAGGCGGTTCCCCGAGGAAGGATCTCCTCGTCGGCGGTCTGGACGTGGGTGTGAGTGCCCACAAAGGCCGCGATCCTTCCGTCGAGATAGTAGGCAAGGGCTCTCTTTTCTGATGTCGCCTCCGCGTGGAAATCAATAAAGACCGGCAGATCACCTGCGGCGGCGACTATCTCGTCAGCCTTCCTGAAGGGGCAGTCCAGAGGGGGCATGAACACCCGCCCGAGCAGGTTCGCCACCACAAGCTTGCGCCCCTCTTTCTCAAGGGTCATCCATCCCTGTCCGGGGCAGGCCGCAGGATAGTTGGCGGGACGTACCACTCTGGGCTCCTCCGCCATGAACCCCACCCCTTCCGGCTTGTCCCAGATATGGTTGCCGGAT
>JBAYOX010000142.1:0-5144 GCA_041678025.1 Aminobacteriaceae bacterium | reverse complement strand
TCGATCGCCGGAAAGTACTCCGACGGCAAGGAGTTCGTCTCCTATGTGGTCGGAGTCGGAGACTTGGCCAAGGAGGTCGCCGGAAAGGGCGTGGCTGTGGAGGTGGAGCCGCCGCAACGAACGCCATGGTGGGCAAACATGCTCTCCTCCCTCTTCCCGACTCTGCTCCTCATCGGGGTCTGGATATTCTTCCTCTATAACATGCAGGGCGGCGGAGGGAAGGTGATGAACTTCGCCAAGAGCAAGGCGAAGCTCTTTCTCGATAACCGCCCGAAAGTGAACTTCAGCGACGTGGCAGGCTGCGACGAGTCTAAGGAGGAACTGTCCGAGGTCGTTTATTACCTGCGTGACCCGTCAAGGTTTACTGCGTTGGGTGCCAAGGTGCCGAGAGGCGTCCTGCTGCTCGGACCTCCGGGAACGGGAAAGACTCTGCTGGCGCGCGCCTGTGCGGGCGAGGCGGACGTTCCATTCTTCAGTGTGAGCGGCTCCGACTTCGTGGAGATGTTCGTCGGAGTGGGAGCTGCGAGGGTACGCGACCTCTTTGAGCAGGCCAGAAAATATCAGCCCTGTATTATCTTCATCGACGAGATGGATGCGGTCGGGCGCCATAGAGGGGCTGGGTTGGGCGGAGGGCATGACGAGCGTGAGCAGACTCTCAACCAACTTCTGGTCGAGCTTGACGGTTTCGACGAGTCTACGGGCATCATCCTGATCGCCGCGACCAACAGGCCGGACATCCTAGACCCGGCGCTGCTTCGACCCGGCCGCTTCGACCGGCATATAGTCGTAGACCGCCCCGATGTCAAGGGGCGAGAGGCGATACTGGAGGTTCACATACGCGAAAAGAAGCTGGCCGACGACGTTGACCTCGCGGTTCTCGCAAGGCGCACACCTGGCTTCGTTGGGGCGGACCTGGCCAACCTGGTTAACGAGGCCGCGCTGCTGGCGGCACGCACCGGCGGTAAAGAGATTGCGATGAAGGATTTCGAAGAGGGAATAGACAGGGTGATAGCAGGCCCGGAGAGGAAGAGCCGCCTGGTTAGCGATAAGGAGAAGCTGATCATAGCGTATCACGAGACCGGGCACGCCCTTGTAGCCAAGCGCATACCCTCCTGTGATCCGGTTCACAAGATATCAATAATCCCGCGTGGGCACATGGCTCTGGGGTACACCCTCCAGCTTCCCGAGGAGGACAGGTTCCTGATGTCCAAGAATGAGCTGCTCGACAAGATCTGTGTCCTGTTCGGGGGGCGGGTGGCTGAGGAGTTGAAGTTCGGTGATGTGACCACAGGCGCAGGCAACGACCTCGAAAGAGCCACTCAAATAGCACGCCAGATGGTCACCGAGTTTGGAATGAGCGAGAAGCTAGGCCTGGTCAAACTTGGACGAAAGCACAGCGAGGTCTTTTTAGGCAGGGATATAGGCGAAGACAGAAACTACAGCGACGCGATCGCCTACGCTATCGACCAGGAGGTCAAGGCGATTATCGATGGATGCTATGAGAAGGTGCGCAGCATCCTGATCGAGAACTCCAAGGAGATGGACATGATCGCCGAGGCTCTGCTTGAAAGGGAGATCCTCGAAGGCAAGGAGCTTGACGAGTTGCTGGGCAACAGCACTTCTCAAGAAGAAGAGGGTAAGCCGAAAGATGAGAGTTCGGACCCTGAGGGAGACGATTCATCCGGGCAGGAGGAGCCGGAAGCCTCCGTCGATTCGGACGACGCAGCGGAGTAGGTCGACGGACAGATAGTTAACCAGGAGAATCCGGGAGAGGCTGCCTTCCCCGGATTCTTCCTGTCTTTTCGAGGTGTTTTAATTGGCGGTTATAGAGAGGAAATTTGAGCTTAAGGCGGACTGGGGCCCGTCGGGAGACCAGCCTCAGGCGATAAGCTCCCTTATCGACGGCGTAAACGAGGGATTAAGGTATCAGACTCTGATGGGCGTCACAGGGAGCGGGAAGACGTTTACAGTCGCCAACGTCATCCAGTCAGTACAGCGCCCGGTCCTGGTGCTGGCACACAACAAGACGCTGGCCGCCCAGCTGTACAGCGAGTTTAAGGCGTTCTTCCCGAGGAATGCCGTTCACTACTTTGTAAGCTACTATGACTACTACCAGCCTGAGGCCTACGTCCCGGCGACGGACACTTACATAGAGAAAGATGCGTCCGTCAACGAGAGGATCGAGAGGCTTCGACTAACCGCGACGAAGGCGCTTATCGAGAGGCGAGACGTGATAGTCGTGGCAAGCGTGTCATGTATCTACGGCCTGGGGCTGAAGGAGGCGTACGAGAGCGTCATCTTCCCCTTCGCCGTAGGAGAGAGCTGGGACCGCAGAGACTTTCTCGAAAAGCTGCTTGAGAACTACTACGACAGGAACGATATGGTGCTGGAGCCAGGCAAGTTCAGGGCCAGGGGGGATATTGTGGAGGTCTTCCCGGCCTATGAGGAGAGCGCCCTTCGTATATCTTTCTTTGACTCGGAGATCGAGCGGATAGACGAGTTCGACCCGGTATCGGGAAGGACTATTGAAAGCCTTGATCGGGCCTCGGTCTTCCCCGCGCAGCACTACGTCACCGACAGGAGCGCGATATCAAAATCGGCTGGCCCAATCCAGAAGGAGATGGAGGAACAGGTCGCTCAGTTCGAGAGGCAGGGCAAACTTCTTGAGGCTCAGCGTCTGCGAATGCGAACCCTGTACGACCTTGAGATGCTCCGAGAGGTGGGGTACTGCTCTGGGATTGAGAACTACTCGCGCTATCTAGACGGCAGAAGCCCGGGCGATCCCCCTGGCACTATGATAGACTTCTTCCCGAAAGACTTTCTTCTGATAGTCGACGAATCGCACATCACCCTGCCTCAGGTCAGGGGGATGTACAATGGCGACAGGTCAAGGAAGCTTGTCCTAGTAGAGAATGGCTTCCGCCTGCCCTCCTGTCTGGACAACCGTCCATTGGAGTGGGTGGAGTTCCAGAGGCACATCGACCAGGCGATATTCGTCACCGCGACCCCCGGTGACTACGAGATGACTGAGTCGGGAAAGATCGTAGAGCAGGTGATCCGCCCGACAGGCGTGGTCGACCCCGAGGTTGAGATACGCCCTGCTAAGGGGCAGGTGGATGATCTCATTTCGCAGCTGAGAGAGGTCGAGAAGAACGGTAGCCGCGCTATAGTCACCACCCTGACCAAGAAGTCGTCCGAGGACCTTGCCGAGTATCTCGCCGAGTTGCGGATGAAGGCTCGCTACATCCACTCGGAGCTCAATGCTTTCGAGAGGGCGGAGCTCATTCGCGACCTGCGAAGCGGGGAGATTTCCACCCTCGTCGGGATAAACTTGCTCAGAGAGGGCATGGATCTCCCCGAAGTAGCTCTGGTAGCCATTATGGACGCGGACAGGGAGGGTTTCCTGAGATCGTACAGGTCTCTCACTCAGATGATGGGTCGTGCGGCCAGAAATACCTGCGGCAAGGTCATACTGTACGCCGACGAGGTAACGGAGAGCATAAGAAAGACCGTAGAAGAGACCGTGCGCAGGCGAAATCTGCAGCTCAGGTACAACGAGGAGAACGGCATTACGCCAGTCACAATCAGGAAGGAGATAGTAAATCTCCTTCCTGAGGAGCTGCTGGACGGCTCCGTCCAGTCTGTCACGGAGAGGGGCGGCGGGAGTAGCGAGTCCTTTAAGGACCTCTCCGTTCAGGATATGGAGCATTTGATGTGGAAGGCAGTCGAGAGGCTTGATTTTGAGAAGGCGGCCCGGATAAGGGACGCCCTCGCATCGCTTGAAGGGAAGGAATGGAGCCGTGTCGCAGTGGATTCGAATAAAAGGGGCAAGAGAGCACAACCTAAAAGACATAGACGTTGACATCCCCAGAGGGAAACTGGTGGTAGTCACAGGACCGTCCGGCTCGGGAAAGTCGTCGCTGGCCTTTGATACACTGTACGCCGAAGGGCAAAGAAGGTATGTAGAGTCTCTGTCCGCCTACGCCAGGCAGTTCCTAGGGGTTCAGAAGAAGCCTGATGTGGACGATATCTCCGGCCTGTCACCGGCCATCTCAATCGAGCAGAAGGGTACGTCGCACAACCCCAGGTCGATAGTAGGCACGGTCACAGAGGTTTACGACTACCTTCGCCTTCTCTTCGGAAGAGTCGGCACTCCCTACTGTCCCTCTTGTGGTAAGCCGGTCTACCGCCACACTCTGGACGAGATAGTAGAACTTGTGTTTCAGGAGTTCGCCGACAGAAGACTTGAGATCCTGGCACCCCTCGTCAGGGACAAAAAGGGAGAGTTTCGCAACCTCTTTACCCAGACCAGGGAGAAGGGTTTTATGCGCGTCAGGGTTGACGGCTCGGTTCTCTGGCTTGAGGAGGAGATCCAGCTAGACAAGAACAAAAGGCACTCGATCGAAGTGGTCGTCGATAGACTGCGCATATTAGAGGACAGGCGCTCGAGGATCTCCGAGGCGGTGGAGACCGCTTTCTCGCTCAGCGGAGGCTACGTCCTCCTGATGGACGAAGAGGGCAGGGAGAGGGTCCTCACCGAGAATTTCGCCTGCGCCGACTGCGAGGTAAGCATGCCTGAGATAGAGCCCAGACTCTTCTCCTTCAACACCCCGTACGGTGCCTGCCCTGACTGCTCCGGATTGGGGAGTCACCAGTACTTCTCAGAGGAGCTCGCCGTCGACCCGTCAAGGACGATAGATGACGGTGCCCTGTTGCCATGGAAGAAAAAGCACTATATGCTGACAAAGCTGGAGAAGTTCGCCCAGCACAGAGGTTACGATATCACCGAGCCCTTCGAGAAGCTGCCGGAGCACGTCCGCGACTTCATACTGTACGGTGCCGACGAGCGTATACCGTTGACTTTCAAGGATGGCGGTCTGGACAGGACCTACATGGGGCGGTACGAGGGGCTGTTGCCGTGGCTGGAGTCGCGATACAAGGAGACTGAGTCCGAGGGAGTGCTGGAGGAGCTGGAGTCTTATCGGGTCGATGACCTCTGTCAGTCCTGCAAGGGGCTCCGCCTGCGCCCCGAGGCGCTGAACGTGAGACTTGGTGGCTATGGGATTGGAGAGCTTATATCAATGCCTATCGATACGCTGAGGGGTGTCTTCGAAGGTATGACCTTCTCTTCATCCGAGGAGAAG
>JBAYOX010000141.1:0-5287 GCA_041678025.1 Aminobacteriaceae bacterium | reverse complement strand
GCAGTATCATCGTCCCGTTCACCGAGTCCATGCTGTTTATCCCCGCCAGCGGTCCGGCGAACGTCACAAATTTGTTGGCGTCGTTCGACGAGTACATGAGCTCCCTCATAGCGTTGTCGCATAGCTCGTTGTATATAAGGCTGTTGAGCCTGTCAAGCAGTGTGTGGATTTCGTCGTTGCCGTAGAGCCAGAGGGTAGCTGTTTTATCCCCCTGCCGGATTATGACGCTCGCTGGCTGGTCGAGCAGGAACTTGCCGTTGGCGTCCCAGAACTGGGCCATATCGCTCAGAAGAGAGTAGCGGTGGGCCACGCCTCCGTCGATGCCGGTTCTGTAGACCGAGGCGAAGGTAGCGGCGTCGCGGACCACTCGCGGCGTATCCTCCGAGCCCGGGGTGCCTGTCGCGCTGCCTCCATGGTAGTCGGCGAACGAGAGTGAGAGAGTGCCGTCGTAAACCTTGCCGCCGTTGGAGCTGCCGGGGCCGTAGTTGTAGGGCGCGGGTGCCACTTGATAAAGCCTCAGGACGGTCTCCTGATTGTCCAACACGCCGTCGTTGAAGCGCCAGCTTACTGGGTAGAGGCCGGAGTCCGTGTGCCCGCCGAACAGGTTGATCTCGTCGATGGCGTACCGGAGGGTGACCGGGTCGAACTGATCCCTGCCGTCGGCCACCAGCGACAGGGTGAACCTGTCGCCCTCGCGCAGCCGGCTGAGGTCGGTGAAGTCGAAGTGGTTGAACTGAAGCCCGCTGAAGGAGGAGGAGAGGAAGAAGTTAACATCCTCGTTCTTCTCGTTGAGCCCGTAGATCTCAGACTCCATGTAATGGTACGTGCCGTCGCGCTCCATCACGTGCCCCTGCACGCGGAAGAGAGCGCTTCCGTTGCGCACCTCCAGCACGTCGAAGAGCAGCATCGCGTTCTTCGTCTCGTCGACCGCGTACTCGATCCGCTCGAGGAAATCGCGCTCTCCCTCGTTCCCCTTCATGTCCTGAAAGAAGAAGCTGTTTACCAGCGCTCCCGCCTCGGGCTCCGTCCTTCCCTGGTAGTTCACCTCCGCGATTATATAGGGCGACCAGCCCGGGTCCTCGCCTGCGCGCGTCCCGGAGGTGAAGCCGCCCCCCTCCACGTTCAGGTGCAGCTCGCCCGTCGAGACGTTGGTGATGCTGTTGCTGTTGTTCGGGTCGACGAAGAAGCCCATCAGATGCATCGCCATGCCGTCCTCGGCGCCCGCGTCGAAACGGTACTCCATGGTGCGGGAGGGCTCGCCGCCCAGCCCCCACGGGTTGGCGTCGATGGTCACGATCGAGTCGGAGAGGAAAGCTCCGCCGATGCCCGGCGTGTTGTTCTCGTATGTGCTTCCCGCGCGTGCGGCTATATTGACCACGAACTTGTCGTCCACCTGCGTGCCGACGGGCGCGAACGCATCGAAGCGAATGTCCTCGCCGCCTACGGTGATTATCAGGGGATTGGCCGCGCTGACCGGTCCGTGGACGTTCAGGTCGATGTCTATCCCTCCGCCCAGAGGCGTCTCCACGCGCGTGCCGGAGCGAGTGTAGCCCTTGACCTCCACCCGGTACTGGTTATGACCGGTGGTGGTGAACAGAAGCGAGGCGTTGACGTCCTCCATCCTCCAGACCTCGATTGCCCCTGCAGGAAGCACGGATGCGGGATCCTTCCCGGCGAGATAGTACGAAGTATCCTCCCCGTACCACGTCCGGGCGTACCAGCGGTCGTCCGCCTGCCCGGCCACGTCCCATCCGGCCGCCGCCGCGCCGTACCGCTCCGACGTGCGCAGTAGGTTGTTGAAGGTTCCGATGCCGTCCAGTCCGTGCTGGATGAAGGAGACGTGTGAATCGTCGGTGTTGTAGGTGCCGAGGCCCGTCCTGAACATATGGGGGAGGACGAATGTCACTCCTCCCGTGCTGTCCAGCACTCCGTCGTTGAAGACCATCGAAGCCCCGCCGTAGGTTGCCCCGCCGTGATTTGGCGAGCCGAGGGAGGTCGAGTCGTAGGTGGAGTTGGTCACTCCGTCCCGGATGCGGAAGTCAAGCCTGTCGTGCGCACCGACGGTCGCCGCCGAGGTGAAGAGCGCCCAGGAGTCATTCACGGCAAGGTCCGCCGCGCTGGTGCTGTCGGGGATGTAGACCGAGGTGAAGGGCAGAGCGCCCACACCGACGAGGGGGTTGAGATTTCCCCGGTCCCCCTCCCACCAGGTGGAGGTGTTGCTGCCGTTGAAGACGGTTCCGTCCGCTCGAATGCCCTGCCAGGTGGTCGTCACAGTGGCGCTGTCACGGGCCTGCCAGGTCTGGGTGTTCGCCGAGGTTGAATAGGTTGTCGACCCCGCGACGCCTATGGTGGTTGCAGCCCCCATAAGCTGGGTAGTCCCCGCGCCGCCGCTGAAGACCACCTCCCGCCGCTCGGGCGAGCCGTCGATGTTATTTATTCGAAAACGGCCGTTGTGCTCGCCCTCGTAATCTGGCTCCGTAAGCCACGACGCTGAGAGTACAGAGTTGGCGGCTCCTGTATTTATCTGGTGAAGCAGCTCTTCGATGTTCTGCCCCGTGCTTAAGGTCGCCAGGGAACTGCCGAAGTGCCGGGCCGTCCCGGCGTGGTCGCCCGCGCCACGTCCAAGGATCTGGTCTCCACCGAAGAGTTCGTTCACCGTACTGCCGTTTGTACCGGTCACGCTCATCTCGTAACGGGCCGTGACGCTGTTTGTCCGCAGGTTTATCTGGCTCAAGCCAGCTGAAGGGGTCTCGAGCTGGAATACGTTCCCCGCAGGGTTCGTCAGAGAGTCTTGAGCGAAGGCAGCGTTGGCCGCTGACTGGAGGTCCGACTGGATGGCGTCCACGCGCATGTTGCCGATGTTCACGGTGGTCGTGTAGTCGTGCAGCACTCTTCCGTAGCCCTCGAACTGTCCTGAGTTCATGCTGATGTCGCTTATGCCGAGCTCCTGCTCGAAGGACTGCGGCCCCGTGTCCTCCACCACGTGCAGACTGTGGGTACCGTGGACGCTTCCTGCGCCAGAGGAGGCGTTGTTGATGGTGAGCCGCCTTCTACCACCGGTCAGATCCTGAGCATCGAAATTTATGTTGTAAGCGGCAAGGGCGCTGTCAAGAGCGCCAGCAGCAGCTACTATGTCCATTCCGCCGACGTTGACCACGTGATCTCTTTGAAAGTCTTGGGCTGTCCCCGCATGAGTAGCTCCATCGGCGATCGTGCCTGCCAGGCCCAGATCGGCTGCCCCTCCGTGGTTTGTGATGGTGAGATTAGCGCCGCTCGTGTTGGTGATTTCAATGCGCCGCTGCCCGCCTCCGGCGTCAACTGCCGTAGCCGAGCCAAGACCGACGTTTACCAGTCTTGTGTTAATATCCGCAGCCGCCTGGTCGATATCCCGGTTAAAGAGCTCGATGTTATGGTTGGTAATGCCGTCAAAAATTACTATCCTAGTCACGCCGTTCGTCCGGTATGTCGTCTGCAGTGTCACCTGCTCCCCCGCAGCGGCGTGGTAGGTGAACCCCAGCTCGGCCTGTGCCCCCGCCTCCGAGCGGTAGTATGTCGTAAGGTCAATATTGCTGCTCAGCGCCGTGCGGGACGACGCACCGGTCACGCGGAAGTGCGTCCACACGTTGGCGTTGTAGTCGTCTCGGACGTTGAATAGCACGTCGCCTGCAGTCGGGTCATTGGGATAAGGAGGTCCTGCCGAAGCGCCCGGCGTAAAGCCCCCTCCCTGGGTCACGTTCACCGTCCCGCCACCCGCGCCGCCTATGTCCGTCCACGCCAGGCGCGTCTGCGAGTTCACAGCCCCTCCCACCGCTGTAGCACTCATCGACAGATCCACCGCCGCCCTCCCCATCGGGTCGACCCTGTCGATCACATCTGTCCCGAGGACGCCGCCCGAGGTGTCTCCGTAGTAGGCCATGAAGGGGACCTCGTCGGCCACCCGCACGTTGTACTCGCCGTAGGGCAGGATGTCCGGCAGAGCGCTGGCGTCCATGTTGGTCACGCCCATGACCGTTGCCGGGTCGGTCGTCTCCGTGCCGTTCGCTTGGTGATAGCTGATGCCGCCGAAGGGGACCTCGCGCGTCTCCAGGCGGTAGTCCCCCTCGATAAGGTGCAGACTGGCGAGGCTGTTTATCCCGGAGTAGGCGCCGCTGTCGGGGGAGAACTGCACGTTCTCGGAGAGGGTGCCGTGCTTCAGGTAGAATATGTTGGTCTTCTGCACCTCCCCCTCGCCAGCGGTGGGGGAGATGCTGAGGCGGTAGTTGCCATCCTTCACAACGGCCTGGCCGAAGATGTCGCGAGAGCTGAGCGAGCCGTCTACGAAGACCTTCACCTGTGTGGAGTCGGTGCTCCACAGAAGCGAGGCGTCGCCGGAGAGCAGTCTCTTTCTGTTGAACTGGGTGGTGGTGGCGATGCGGCTGATCTCGTCCTTCAGCTGGTCTATCTCAAGCTGAATGTGCGACCTGTCCTGCATCGTAAGGGTGTCGTTGGCCGCCTGTACCGAGAGTTCCCTCATCCGCTGCAGAAGAGAGTGTGTCTCCTGAAGCGCTCCCTCCGCCGTCTGAAGCATCGACACTCCGTCCTGGGCGTTCCTCGCCGCCTGGTCGAGCCCTCGGATCTGGGCGCGAAGCTTCTCGGAAATCGCCAACCCCGCCGCGTCGTCCGCCGACGTCCCGATGCGAAGCCCTTCTGCAAGTCGGCGCATGGCCTTTGCAGAGCTGCGCTCGAGCGCCTTTGCGGAGTTGACAGCGAGCAGTGCGGATATGTTGGTCATGATGCGCATAGCGGTCACCCTCCCGGAAAATACATTATATAACGTACGGCACCCGCATCCCTGCCGGGTCCGCACGCTTGTTGTCAGACATGCTACTTCTATTCTCGGCGTCGATCGGCAAACGGTTTAGCTTTTTTGTACGAAAAAAAGACCTCTGAACAATTCGTCCAAAAGCACTCCCCCTCGTCGCTGTGCTCCTCGGTATAGTGATCGACAGTGCGAAGCCTTCGGTCGCCTGCTTACCTCCGCTTCGCTCCGTCAGGATGAAAAAACGTCCGTTGTCCCGACGACTGATGGAGTGATCCGCCGTTGTGGTATCATTTTCATGTCCAACTCACACCCGCCTTTGCACGAAAGGATGTGCGCCTTCGATGTACCCTTTTTTCAAGCGGACGTTCGACCTCGCCCTGTCCCTTGCCCTGTTGATTGTGCTGTCGCCGCTTCTGGGTCTGCTGGCGCTGGCCGTCAGGGTGGACTCGCCGGGGCCGGCGCTCTTTCGTCAGAGGCGAGCGGGTC
>JBAYOX010000140.1:0-5309 GCA_041678025.1 Aminobacteriaceae bacterium | reverse complement strand
TTGTACAGGCGGATTATCCCCTTGGGGAGCGGCATGCCGAGGTTGTTCTCCTCTGAGTTCTTGAACGAGATGACCACGTTCACCTTCTGCTTGATGCGCCCTCCCCTGTAATGGGTGCGGAAGTAGTCGGCCGAGCCGCCGGCGATGAGCTCCTTTTTCAGCTTCGAGTCGAAGGCCTCCAGCAGGCTGATCTGCTTGGTCTGGTTCTGGCCGATGGTGGTTTTGCGCGAGAGGTTGTAGATGTGATACTCGAAGAACTCCTCCTCCTGGAATGAGGGCGTTACGGAGGGCGCGGGCATGGCCGCCCTGCCCATGTTGTACATGGCTGGGGGCATGATGTCTCGGACCTCCTTGACCTCGCCTGCGATCAACTTGAGCACTGCGTCGTTGTAGCGAGCGCCGCTCTGGTTGTTGATAGTGACCCAGCCCGTGAGGTCGGCGGTTTTGTCGTCGCCGCTCAGCACTAGGATATAGTCGGCCTTCCAGCTCATCCCCCTGGTCATGTAGGAGACCTCGATCTCGTGGGGCGTCTTCGAGGAGTTGGCGTAAAGCCAGGCCAAAGTCGGCCGGGCGTAGAGGTTGTCCGGGATGGAGGGGACTATCTTCAGCCCCGGGTAGTTCAAGTATATCTGTCCGCCTATCTCGAACACGAGGCCGTTGTTAACGCTGAGCAGCTTTGCGTCGACTATCTCACTCTTGTCCTGATAGTCGTTTCGCATCTCGATCTTTATGGTCTGGCCGACGAACTTCTCGAGCAGCTTCTCCGGGCTTATGAGGTCGAACTCGTAGTTCTGCTCCAGCACGGCCAGGGCCTCCGGATTGTTCTTCGACTTCACGTGAACCGTCTCCGGCTTTATGGCCGAGGCCACGTCCATGAAGCGCAGCTCGCCCTCCCCCTCGGGTAGCGAGACACTGCGGCTGTCCTTGACCAGCGCGAGGTCCGAGTTGTAGACGGTCACCTCAACGCCGGTCTGGTCGGAGGCCGTGCTTGACAGGACCTCCGCCCGGGCCGGGCATGCAAGCAACATTATCACCAGCACAAGCAGTGAAAAAAGAGCCTGTTCGGATTTCATCTCATGATACCTCCTTTGATGATGCCGTTTCACCGGCAAGTCTGGCAAGCTCCTCGACCTGAAAGAGCACGCGCATCAGATACAGGAGCACACCGCCGTTGGCGGTCAGGACGACGCTGATGACGAGCCCCGGTATGATGCCGGGCAGCAGCATCGAAGCTCCGAACATTATCGAGACGCCACCCATAACGGTCTGCGTCCTGTATAGCCTGAGCAGCACCGGGCCGATCGGCTCGGGAAGGGGATTCATCGCCCCTTTGATCATTGCGGGAAGGGCCTTCAGCAGCGTTATGACTCCGTTCGCAACGTTCAGGGCGCCTATCAGCAGGGTGAGCGGATACGTCAGCAGGTCGGGCACTATGCAGGAGACTATGCCCGCGCCCGCGAAGAGCAGACCGAGCAGCAGCATCACCCCGTTGCGCGGGAAGGTGCCGATCGGCGTACCGCCCGCTGCGAGCATCTGCACAGCGTTCACCGCCATCAGCAGGCCAATCTGGGCGCTGGCGGCGAACGGAATGATACCGAGGTTCACTGGAAAGAGCAGAAGGCCGAGCAGGACGAGAAAGACTCCCATCAGCAGCAGCATCGCCTTGTCGAACGGGAGGTCGCCACTGCCCCCGGAGTCGCCGGTCGACTGAGGATACTCCCTGTAAACCGAGGCCAGCAGACGCGCCAGGTAGAGGACGGCGCCCCCCTGCATCGTCAGGACAATGGCCGTCAGATAGTGAACGCAGGCGGACTGTTCCATGTACAGCAGCGAGCCGAGAATCATTGACAGCAGGTAGACAGCGGTGCATGAGTAGGGCAGTGGCCTCAGAACTCCGCCGACGCGCGCCCACAGACGCAGCTTCTTCGGAGAGAGGATCATCTGCGCCATCAGCAGCAGCCCCCCCGGCGTCAGGCAGACGAAGAGCATCGCTCTGACGACCCTGACCGGTACCGACGGTATGATGCACACTACAATTCCGGCCGAGGCGATAAAAAGTCCGACGCCAAGCAACCCCCTGGACGCGGGCAGCTCCCCGAACGGGGTCTTCCCCATGAGAATGGTCTGCAGGCCGAAGATGAAGAGTATCAGGCCGTACAGGCCGCTCTCATAGTAGGGCAGCACCCCCGCAGTCGCCGGTATGAGCAGCAGTCCGGCGATGAGCACGGTCATCCCTACGATCACAAGAACCGCCGTCTCCAGCGGAAGCTCAGCCTCCGCGAGCAACCTCTTGCGCATGTGACAACGCCCCCTTCCATAACGGCACGCCAGCTTTCCAATCGCTCGTCAGGAACTGCTGAGTCAGAATGCGCGCGCGCTTTTCGGTTTTTTCTAGTCATACTCCGACTCGGCAGAGCGAGGGTCGGCGCTTCCTCCTGTCACACGCTCGCAAGACTCTCTTCTCCGACCGATTATTTCGCATTATAACACTCGTGTCTTTCACCGTCGCAAAAGACTGGATGCGTTTATCGACCAGCAACGGTTCGACTTCTGCCCTGACCGCTACTCCGCACGACCCCTTGCGGGAGGCGCATAATTGCGTCCAGGGCCAGCGCGAGCGCGCCGCAAACTCCGGCGTCGTCGCCGAGGCCGGGCGGGACTATGTATTCACCCAGCCCCTCCTCAAGTGCAGGGGAGACCACGTAGCCGTTCAGAGCGTCGCGCACTTCGGCACGGACCATCTCGAAGAAGCGCTCCCCGCCGAGCGCCCCACCCTTGGAGACACTGCCGCCTAGGACGATGCGTCGCGGCGACAGAGCGCAGACGATGTTGCCAAGGGCCAGCGCGGTGTAGCGCGCCTCAAGCCGCCATGCCTCGGAGTCCGCCGGGATCTCCGTGGCTGCAAGCCCGGCGCGCGCCTTCATTGCGGGGCCGGAGCAGAGCCCCTCCCAGCAGTCGCCGTGATATGGGCAGACGCCCGCGAAGTCGTCGCCGGGCACGCGCGGAATGCGCATGTGCCCCATCTCGGGGTGGACAAGACCGTGAACCAGCCGTCCGCCCGCCATCACACCGGCGCCTATTCCCGTGCCAATGGTGATGTAGACGAAGTCGCCAAGCCCTCTGGCCGCTCCCCAGCGATGCTCGCCGAGAGCCGCGGCGTTCACGTCCGTGTCGAAGGCCGTCGGGACGCCGGGGAAGGCGCGCCTGACGCGCCCCAGTATGTCCGCGTTGCGCCAACCCGGCTTTGGCGTGGAGGTGATGTAGCCGTAGGTGGGCGAGGCTGGGTCAAGATCAATCGGGCCGAACGAACCGATCCCCACGGCTCGCAGCTTTCCTCGTTGCGTCTGCTCCCTCAGAAGCCAGCGGACTACCTCTCCGAGCGCGGCCTCCGGGTCGGACCCCGAGAGGAAGACCGCCCTCGTCAGGTCGTCCGGCCTCGTCCCTACCGCACAGACTATCTTAGTCCCCCCCGCCTCGATTCCGCCCACAAGCGTTTTTTCAGTCATGACGCCCTCCCTGCCTAGATGCCTGGTTAAACGCGACGCGCCCGCCTCAGTCTCCACTTATTCTTTGGTATTCTCATCGGATTATAGCCTTTTCAACGGAGTTGTGCGACATGCTTTCATGTTCTATGGAATCTCTGAATAAGTCTCCAGCAAATAGTTTCCCGATAATATTGCAATAATATTGGCTTATATAAACGAATTGAAAATAAAAAGCACGCAGAAAAAGGTGCTATTGTCTGTATTCAGCTTTTGCGAAAAACTCTTGACGCTATCCTCCTGTTTGTCTGTAATCCTGAAATCACATTACAATGAAGTTGACCGGCCTGTTCGGCTTGGTGATTTGTCAAATAATTTCAATAAAAGCGGGAGGAATTTAGTATGAAAAGAGCGGTTGCGTTACTTTCGGCAGTTTTTCTTCTGGTCCTGGCGGCGGCGCCTGTCATGGCGGCCAGGGATATCAAGATGGCTCACGTGGTGAATGAGAACGATGCGTTTCACGTTTGCGCCCTCAAGTTCAAAGAGCTTGTGGAAGAGGGCAGCGGCGGCGAGCTCACCGTGACCATCTACCCCAACGCGAAACTGGGAGACGAGAGAAACCTGCTTGAAAGCATGCGTATGGGCGTAGTGGACTCCGCCATTGTCACCGGCGGACCCATAATGAACTTCATGCCGAAATTCGGCGTACTCGACCTGCCCTTCCTTTTTTCATCTCCGGAGCAGGCGTATAAGGTGCTGGACGGCGAGATAGGCAAGAAGATGCTCGACGATATGTACGCCATCGGCTGGAAGGGGCTGGCCTATGGAGAGCGGGGCTTCAGAAACCTCACCAACAGCAAACGTCCCGTTAATTCTCCGGAGGATATGAAGGGCCTGAAAATTCGTCTGATGCAGAACCCCGTCTACGTGGATTCCTTCAAGGCCCTGGGTGCCAACGCCGTTCCCATGGCATGGACGGAGGCTCTGACGGCCCTCCAGCAGGGAACCATCGACGGACAGGAAAACCCCCTTAACGTAATCGTATCCTTCAATCTCTTCGAGTCCCAGAAATACCTTGCCCTTACCAGACACGCCTATGCCCCCAACGTGATAATGATGAGCAAAATGACCTGGGAGAAGCTCTCCCCCGAGCACCAGAAGCTTGTCCAGGAATCCGCCCAAGCGGCGGCGGAGCACAACAGAGCCTACGACAACGAGAAGGAAGCCGAATGGCTCCAGTTTTTGAAGGACAAGGGCATGGAGGTCACCGAGCCCGACGTCGCCCTGCTTCGGGAGGCATGCAAGCCCGTTTATGAGAAATACGAGGCGGAATTCGGAAAAGAGCTCATCGAAGCCATTCTTTCAGTGGAATAGGCGCCGGCCTGATGGAACAAAACAGACCTGAAGAAAGAGGCGGGACGAAGCGCCCGCCTCTTTTAATACAGATAAGCGATAATATCAACAGGATCAGCGAGGCCGTCCTTTTTTTCATGATCATGATAATGATAGTAATTACCACCCTTCAGGTGATCTGCCGCATGTTCTTCAACGCCCTGATCTGGTCCGAGGAGCTTACCACCTACCTTCTTGTGGCATCATCTCTTCTGGGGGCGGCGGTGGGCTTCAAGAGAGGGGCTCACATCGCGGTCACCTTCGCGGTGAACAAGCTTCCCGGGGCGGCGAGGAAGGCCGTTTCCATATTTGTCCAGCTGGTCGGAGTCATCTTCTTTACGGTAGTGGCTTACTACGGCGCGGTCCTGATGAGGAGCGAGGCCATGCAGACGACGCCGGCCATGGGCATCTCCATGACCTGGATTTACTGCATGT
>JBAYOX010000139.1:0-5324 GCA_041678025.1 Aminobacteriaceae bacterium | reverse complement strand
TGTTCGTCGTAGTACATCGCCTCCATAAGCCCGGCAGAGATACCCTGCACCGTGCCGCCCTCTATCTGCCCCCTGACGTTCATCGGCGACACGGCCTTGCCTATGTCATATCCCGCCGAGACCTTGTTTACCTCGACCGCGCCGGTTGCGGGATCTACCTCGACATCGATCCCCACCGCGCCGACCGTGAAGTGGACAACGCTCTTGGGGGACTGGCCAGTCTCCGGGTCCGGGTTGACCACGTCGGGCGGCACGAACGTGCCGGAGCCGATTATCGGCCCTCCGACGAAGCTGCCCGAAGGCATCGGGAAGCCGTTCTGCACCCGCACATCCAACTGTTCCGCCTTGCCTTTGGCCTTGCATTTTACTACACCGTGCTCGATCGTGATACTCTCCGGCGGAGTCTCCCAGTACTCGGAGTAGAGCGCAAGAAGTTTATCGCGGGCATCGGTCGCTGCGCGCTTCACCGCCATGCCCATCGACCAGCAGGAGCGGCTTGCCACCGTCTGCCAATCGTAGGGGTGGCTCTGGGTGTCAGGATAGTAGCACCTGATCTTCTCTATCGGTATTCCCAGCTCCTCGGAGGCAATCTGGGCGTAGGCGGTGTATGCGCCCTGTCCCATGTCCATCGTGGCGGCCAGCACCTCCACCCCGCCGTCGCCGAGTATCTTGACCAGCGCGGAGGAGGAAGCATCCGCAGGCATAGCCGGAGCCTTCAGCGCCAGGGCGAACCCCTTGCCGCGCACCCACCCCTTCCGTGTGGCGGGCTCCTTCTCCTTCAGCTTGACCCTATCGACTATCTTCTCGACAATCGTGTCAAGCGAATGGGCGTTCATCGGCATCCCGGTGCAGGTCGGCAGGCCGGTCCTGAGCATGTTCTTCAGACGGAACTCTATCGGGTCCATGCCGATCTTGCGCGCCGCTATGTCTATGACGACCTCCATCGCCCCCATCAGCTCCGGCAGGCCAAAGCCGCGGTAGGCGCCTCCAAACGGCTTGTTGGTGTAGACGGCATAGCTGTCCGTCCAGACGTTGGGTATGTAGTAGCAGCCGGTCGACGAGTAGCCCGCGCTGCGAACCGGGTTCGCACCGTACTCCGCGGAGATCCCCGTGTCGAAGTAGAAGTTGTTCTTGATAGCGGTTATCTTGCCGTCGGCGTCAATGCCGAGCTTAATCTTTGCTATGTAGGCCTGGCGCACCCAGGAGGTCAGCATCACCTCCTCGCGCGGAATGTACAGCTTCACCGGGCGTCCCTTGATGTCTGGGTCCATCGCTCCCGCCAGGCAGAGGGCCTCGACGGTCATGCCCGCCTTGCCGCCGAAGCCGCCGCCGATGGGCGGGGCGATCACGCGGATCTTCGACAGTGGGTACCCCAACCCGGTCGCGACTATCTCCCGCAGGGCGAAGGCGGACTGGGCCGTAGACCAGATCGTGAGGTTGCCTGTGGAGAGCTCCTCCTTGCAGATGCAGCAGTGAGGCTCAAGGAAGCCGTGGGCTATCTGGGGACAGTTGACCGCCTCCTCGATTACGTACTCCGACTCGGCGAACGCCTTCTCCACGTCTCCGCGCCTTATGCGGAACCAGTTGGCTATGTTGGTCCCCGGGAATGGAGTGATGAAAGGCACGTGCTCGTATGTCTCGAGCTCCGGGTGTACCAGGACGGAGTTGTCAGTGGCGGCCTTGATCGGGTCGAACACCGTGGGCAGATCGCGGTATTTCGCGGTGACCTTCAGCATACCCTCCTCGGCGGCCTCCTCAGTCTCGGCCACCACCAGAGCGACCGGCTCCCCCACGTAGCGGACCTTGCCTATGGCCAGCGGTGTCCGGTCGTGCAGGTAGAGGCCGAACCTGTGGACGAAGTTCTCTCCCACCACAACCTTGACCACACCCTTGACCTTCATAGCCTCCGACACGTCGATCGAGAGTATCTCCGCGTGGGCCTTCGTGGAGCGGAACGCCCTCGCGTGCAGCAGCTCCGGGCCGAATCGAAGGTCGTCGGTGAAGGCCAGGGTCCCCACGGCCTTCTCATGGTCGTACTTTCGGGTGGTCCACGCCCCGACGCCGTTGCGCGTCACAGTCTGTTTCATCGCGGATTCCTCCCTGTCAGCGCGCCGCGCCGGGGTGGGCCCCCAGCTCGCGCATCGTCTTCGCGGCCTTGATAACGGCGCGGAAGATCGGAATATAGCCGGTGCAGCGGCACAGATTGCCCGCAAGAGCTTCCCGGACCTCGCTCTCGGTAGGGTCGGGGTTCTTCCTCAGGAAGGCGTAGGCGGTCATTATCATCCCGGGAGTGCAGAAGCCGCACTGTATGGCGCCCTCCTCTATGAAGGCCTGCTGCAGCGGGTGCAGGTCTCCGTTGGGTGCGACAAGCCCTTCGACAGTGAGGACCGACCTGCCCTCGACCTCGAGCGCCAGCACCATGCACGACTTCTGCGCAAGATCGTCGATCACCAGGGTGCAGGTGCCGCACTCCCCTTCCTCGCACCCTCTCTTGACGCTGGTCACGCCGTACTCCCGCAGTGCCCGCAGAAGCGTCGTCCGAGGCTCCACCGACAGAGTGACCGGCCTGCCGTTAAGAATGAAATTGACATCGCGCTTCATCGTGCGTCACCCCCGCTCAGCCTCTCGGCGCATATCGAGACGGCCCTTTTAGTCAGCTCCTCCACCATGGACAGGCGGTACTCCCTGCTGGCTCTGACGTCCGTGATCGGATTGACAGCCGTCACCGCGGCCTTTGCGGCTCGCTCCAGCAGCGCCTCGTCAGGGTTAACCTGTCCGGCCAGCATATCCTCGGCCTCAAAGGCCCTCACAGGACGGGGGGCCACAGCTCCGCAGGCCAGTCTGAATCTCACTCCCTCCTCTCCCAACATAGCGACGCATGCCACTCCGACCTGCGCCAGGTCCAGGGCGTTGCGTCTTCCCTGCTTCAGATAGCAGGCGGCGGAGCGCCCGTGCGGCATCGGAAGGGTGGCCGACACCACTATCTCCCCCTGCCTCAGGCTCGTTTTCCTCGGGCCGGTGATGAAGTCGGCGAACGCAATGTCACGCTCTCCCTCAGGCCCGAAGACGTGCATGACAGCTTCATACGCGGCGAACGCCGGTATCAGGTCGCCCGAAGGGACAGCCGCGCACACGTTGCCGACCACAGTCGCTTTGTTGCGGATCAGCGGGTCCGAGTGCGACACGCACGCATCCGCCAGAGCACCGTAGTACCTTCGCGCGTCCTCGTGAGCCCCTACCGCGGCCACGGTCGCGGTAGCGCCTATCTTTATACCTCTGTGCGGGTAGAAGGATATTCCACCCAACTCCGGAATCTCAGAGAGATCCACCAGCACCTCCGGCCGCACCGCGTGCTTGCGCATCCACACTATTACGTCGGTGCCCCCTGCCTTCGGCATGGCCTTGTCGCCGTGACTTACCAGCATCTCGACCGCCGAGGCCATGGATCTGGGGCGCTCCATTTCAAAAGCCAGCATCTGCGTATCACCCCTTCGTCAGGCTTTGATCATTCGGTCGGCTACTCCTCCGCGAAAGCGACTATTCGCGCGATGCTCGACTCGCCGTCGACGAACCTCCACGGGAAGCAGCCGATGGTGACCCTCTTGCCGCTTAGCTTGTCTATGTCGCCCGCCAGGCATTCGGCGTGTATCAGGTTGCTCGGGAAGAGGGCTATATGCATCACCTGGTAGTCCTCCTCGGGGAAGAAATCGTCCAGCCCCTTGCCGTACTTGTTCTTCAGGTGCTTGTCGGCATGCTTCGCGTAGTTGGGCATCCACTCGCGTATCTTGGTGTTCATCGGATGGTCGGCAGAGCCGCAGTCGACGCCTATCCACTTGATCTTTTTCCGGAGAGCCCACTCGGCGAACTCCCTCGTCGGTCCGGGGTGCTTGACCATGTAGCGAACCTCGTCCGCCTCCGGCTCGTTCCAGCCGTACCTGTGGTAACCGGTATTGATTATCAGGATGTCGCCCTCGCGAATGTCGGCTCTTTCCTCTAGGTCCTTGGAGGTGTAGATGCCGTAGTCCTCGGCGATGTCCCTTATATCCACCACAACCCCCGGACCCACCAGGAAGTCCTTGAGCGGCAGGCTGGCGATATCCTGTCCGTAGCCGCAGAAGTGGATAGGGCCGTCCAGGTGGGTGCCAACGTGGTTGGAGTGGGTCACGAGCTGGCCGTTGGCGCCGTTGGGCGCAAGGCGTTTGAAGTACTTAACCTGCAGCGGCTCGTAGGTGGGCCATGCTGGCGTCTGTATACCTATGGGAATAGTGAGGTCGTACACCTTGATGTTGCTCCAGTTCTTGAGCTCAAGACTATTTGACATGAGACACTCCTCCTTCGTATTCGTTCAGTTTCAGTTAAACCGGTTCACTCGCCCAGGTACCTGTCCGCGAAGGCCTCGGCGGCCTTGACGAAAGCTTCCACAGGCATGCGGACTATACCCGCTCCGACCTGTCCCAGGCCCGGCTCCCTGTGGGCCGCGCCCGTGTCGAGCACGGGTGTGATGCCCGTCTCGACGACCTTCAGCACATCTATCCCTGTAGGGGTGCCACGGAAGTTCAGGGCGGGAATCGAAAACATATTGTTCTCGCCCGCGGTGATCTCGTACATTTCCATCGTGTAGTTGACCGCGTCATTTGGGGTGCCGCCAATGAACTGCACTATAGCCGGGGCCGCGGCCAGGGCAAAGCCTCCCACACCGTAGGTCTCCATGATGGCGCTGTCGCCTATGTCGCGGTTGGTGTCCTCCCTGGTGAAGCCTGGGAAGAGCAACACGTCCGGAAGAGCCGCCTCACATGTGAACCACCTCTCCCCGAGCCCAGACACCTGAAGTCCGAATTCGGTGCCGTTGCGCGCCATCACCGTGGCCATGCTCGAGCCCTCCACGCCCGCCGCCGCGTCGAGCGATGCCTTTCCGGCGGCCATGGCGAGGTTCAGGAAAAAGTGGTCCGTCCTGTCGATGAAGCGCAGCACCTCCGCAAGCTGTCTCGCGTCTCTCCATGTCTCGACCATGTGCGGCGCTATAGTGCGCAGGAATAGCGACGTCCCCGCCTTGTTGCGGTTGTGCAGCTCGTCGCCCATGTGAAGCGCCTGGGCTATCATGTTCTTGATGTCGGGCTCCTGCCCAGCATCCGCCGCATGCTCTATCGCCACCTTCAGCACCGGGTACAGGACCTTCTCCATCCACTTCAGGTGCTCTATGACCTCCGGCCCGAAGGCGCCCATGCGCAGCACCTTGCCCAGTCCCTCGTTCATCGTGACGTAGGCCCTGTTGCCGTGCATCCTGTTCTCGATGATGAAGACCGGCATGCTCGGCGAAATTATCC
>JBAYOX010000138.1:0-5329 GCA_041678025.1 Aminobacteriaceae bacterium | reverse complement strand
GCGGTACATCGGGATATTCTGGCCGTTGCTGTAGATACCGTTCACCGTGCCGTCCTGCGCCACCGCGAAATCGGTCAGCACTCCCATTGTGTAGCCGTCCTGGTAGTAGCCCTTGGTCGTGAACTCGGAGCCGTACTGGGTCACTCCGTCGAGCAGCTCCTTCTGGAAGCTCTGGCCGGAGAAGTCGAGCCGGATCTCCGACTCCATCGCGCCTATCTCGTCGAACTGAATCGTGATGGTCGGCGTCGCGTTGTACATGCCCGTATCCGTGGTGTCGATCTTGCCGTCTGGCCCGAAGCGGATAAGCCCGGTGTTGTCCTGTAGGGTGATTTCGCTGTCGGGCATCCAGGCGCGCCAACGCCAGATCCCGTTGTCTATCTTCTCCCACGACACTTCCAGAGTATAGTTGTTCCCGAGCGAGTCGTAGACGTCGATCTTCGTCTCGTGCACGTTGGCTATCCGCTGGTTTATAGTCGAAAGATCCCTCTCGTTGCCGTCACGTATGACAGGGATTGAGAAGCTGTTGGTTCCAGTTACCGTTGCCGTCGGATCCCACACCTTCATCGTAAAGGCGCCGCTTCCGGCCTCATCGAAGTCGACTACAAACTGTGTACCGTCGCTCGCGGTGACAGTCTGGAAGTTGACATACCTACCTGCGTTGTAAGTGAACGTCTGCGATGGAGTGCCGTTGTCAAAGGTCATCAGACCGGTGGCGGCGTTGTAGGTAATTTGAGCGCTGGTGTAGGTCGGCCCTCCTGTACCGGGGAGGGTGAACGGCCCTCCTACCGGACTCATCAGAAGATTTCCGGCCGTGTCCAGCCCGGCCATGGTGAAAACTATGTCCGTCGTAGCACCATCGCGCTCGAACCTCAGCGTCATGAAGCTGTCAGCCGTCGTCCCCTCCAGCGGGGTAACTGCGTACTCGTCAGACCCAACGATTACGTCCGTAGTCGCTGGGACCACTCCCATATACTTGCGGAAGTTGAAGGTCTGGACCTCTAGGAATGTCGGGTCTGTCGCGTTATCACCCAGTATCGTGTACCTGTAGTCACCCGCGCCGAGGGAGTCGAACTCTGTCCTTACCGTACCTGCCCCGCCTGCCGTCAGAGTGCCGTCCAGCGGCGAGCCTGCCGCTACCGCCTCGGTTCCCATCGCAATCCTTGAACCGAGGTCGTAGGTCCATACAAGGGTAGGGGTTGAATCCCGCAGCTCCAAAGTCCCCGATGCGGCAGTGTACGTGGCAGTGTAGCTTTCGCCGTCAAGCACCACCGGCGCAGCCATAATAAACTCCACCTGCCCCGCCGCGTTTAGCCCGTCGTAGTTCAGCTGCAACGCACCGTTGTTGTTCGGGTCGTTGCGGTCGGCGAATCTCAAGGTTACGTAGCCGCTGTCCGGGTTGCCTTCGGTGATGGTGACGTCGTAGGCATGACCCGAGATTCCCTGGTTCTGGACTATGGTCGGCCTGATGCCGACCTGGTTTGTTATCTGGGAGGCGTCTACTATCTCGACGGTGCTGGTCAGCTCTATCCCCCTGCCGCCGCTGGCATTGGCTATCGTGACATAGGCACCGCCGGCGAAACCACCGAGGCGGGTGATACCGTCGACCACGGTGTCGGGGATGTTGAACGAGCCGTCGTCATTCATCTGCACAGTGTACTCGAAGCTCGCCATCTCGCCGAGGTAGTTCTCGCCCCACAGGCGAAGGGTCCTGTACCCCTCCATCCCGGCTATGTCTATGTCGTCGAACTCGGCGAGGTAGGAGTACCTCTCCGTGCCGTCGATGATGGTCAGGACCTGGTAGTCCATCTGGTCCTCGAGGTTGAGCGACCACTCGTCGGGGTTGTTTGGGTCGATGTTGGTAAGGGTGAGGGTACAGGTGGCCGGGTCGAAGGAGACAGTGTACACGCTACCGTCGATCTCGAAAGGCTCCGCCGAGTCGAGCATAGGCCTGCCGGTGGCGCCGTCCACACCGGTCAGCCTTAGGGTGAGCGTCTGCCCGCCGATGCTCATGGTCATGAAGGAGTCGGCAGACGTCCCCTCCTGCATCGCTACGTCGTACCTCTGATTGTTCAGAGTGGCAACCGTGTGGAAGTTGTTCCAGGTGAGCCCCATAGGCAGATAGGAGGCGGCGCGGCTGTCGAGGTTGCAGCGGTAGCCCACGACCGTGGTCGCACGTGCCTCCATCTTCTGCCCCGTGGGTATGTTGATGTCAGTCAGGGTGGAGCCCTGGTTGAACTGCAGCGGGTCTATCGGATCGCGGACTATCTCGTACCCCTGCAGCCTGTATCCGGTGCCTGCCTGGACGAGGTCGCTCGCCGAGTCGAGCACGAAGTTGCCCGCACGGGTGAATAGCTTGCTGTTGCCGTCCTTGACGACGAAGTAGCCGTCGCCCTCTATGGCGAAGTCGGTGCGGTTGCCGGTGAACTGCGTGGTCCCCTGGGTGTGCAACACCTCTATGGCCGAGACCTGCATCCCAAGGCCTATCTGCTTGGCGTTGACTCCGCCCCTCTGGTCGCTTGGCGCCATGGTGTTGCTGGCGTTCTGGTACAGAAGGTCCTGGAATGTGACGCTCGATCTTTTATACCCCGCCGTGTTGACGTTGGCGATGTTGTTGCCGACGACGTCAAGCGAGGTCTGGTGCCCTCTCACGCCCGAAACGCCCGACATAAGGGATCGTAGCATAGCTTATTCCTCCTTGCTTTTCATCAGGTATGTCGCAATCCCTTGCACTGGTGCATCATGCCCGGCCGTCCGTGGGGGCGTTTTGTACATATAATTCTCGGCGGTCTACGGGCCGCCCTTAAGCCGTTAGCGGGCGGCCTGACGCTTTATCGGCAAGAGGCGATTCAGGCTACCTCTTGATGTTGATCTGCTCCTCCAGCACCTGGTCGCTGGTGTTTATCACCCTGGCGTTGGCCTGGAAGCCCCTCTGGGCGAGGATGAGCCGGGTAAACTCCTCTGTGAGGTCGATGTTGGCCATCTCCAGCGCCCCGCCTATCAGAGCGCCCGCCCCGTCCTCCATCGGCACTCCTATCCTCGCGAGGCCGGAGTTGGTGCTCTCCTTGAAGACGGTGTCACCCACCTTGGTCAGGCCGGAGGGGTTGACAAAGGTGGCGAGCGCAAGCCTGTACATGGGGATGTTCTGGCCGTTGTCGTAGGTGGCCATCACCGTGCCGTCGTTGGAGACCGTGAAGCTCTCCATGACTCCCATGGAGCAGCCATCCTGATAGTAGCCCTTTGTTGTGAAGGGTGAGCCGTACTGGGTAACTCCCTCGATCGGGGGTTTGTCGAACGACTCTCCGGCGAAGTCAAGCACTATGTCGGACGACGCCGCGCCGAGGGTGGTGAAATCTATCGTAACCTGAGGCTGCGTGATCGCGCCGGGCACAGGCTTGCCATCCGGGCCAAAGTTGATCACACCGCGCTCAATGAACTGCGGGTTCCCGTCCGAAAGATAGGCCACCCAGCTCCACTCGTTGTCCGCCGGATCTCCCGTGTGAACCCACTGCACGATCAGCTCGTGCGGGTTGCCGAGCGAGTCGTAGATCTCTATCTGCGACCTGTGGGAGCTGGCGGCCGGCGGCGGGTCCATGGGTGGGTCGGCGTACGGGTCCCACGTGGCCGGGTCCCAGTCAGCGGGGTCGACGACAGCCGACCTGCTGTCGAGGTTGCACCTGAAGCCGACGGTCTGGGTGGCGCGCGCCTCCATCTTCGAGCCTATCGGTATGGTGACGTCCGTAAGGGTGGAACTTCTGTTGAACTTAGTCGGGTCGTTGGGGTCGGCCACCATCTGGAAGCCCTGCACCCTGTAGCCCGTGCCCGACTGGACTATCTTGTTCTCGGAGTCGACGGTGAAGTTGCCTCCCCTGGTGAACAGGCGGTTGTTTCCGTCCATGGCGACGAAGTACCCCTCGCCCTGTATGGCGACGTCGGTGTTGCCGCCGGTGAAGTTGATGTTCCCCTGCGAGTGGACTGTCTCTATCGCAGCCACGCGAACCCCGAGTCCGACCTGTATTGAGTTAACTCCGCCCCTGCCCTCCACAGGGGGCATCGCTCCCCTTTGCGTCTGGTAAAGAAGATCCTGAAAGGTGATGTTCGACTTCTTGAACCCCACCGTGTTTATGTTCGCAATATTGTTACCGACTACGTCCAGAAAGGTCTGATGCCCTCTGGCACCTGACACGCCCGACATTAGAGATCGAAGCATGGTCATTCCTCCTTGCTGTTTAGAAAAAGACGGCGCAGTCCGTTGCTCCGATCGCTTGCGGGCCTTCCATCCGTGGGGCCTTATTGTCGCACTCTCCGCGCAACAGCCGTTACGCGACCGATATCACCTTCTCAAGCGGCACGTCGCCGTCAACTGTGTTGAGTATGACCTTGCCGTTTTCGAAGCGCACGTACCCCACCTGCGAGTAGGCGGGAAGCCCGTCGTCATCCGTGTATTCGATGACCCGGCCGATATAGCTCACCGCCGACGCCTTGTTCAGCGCGGCCATCTGCTCGATGCTCTTGTTCATGTTGGTCATCTGCTCGAGCGTGCTGAACTGGGCCATCTGAGCGATGAAGTCCTTGTCCTTCAACGGGTCGAGCGGGTCCTGGTTGCTGAGCTGAGTTATCAGTATCTTGAGAAACGCATCTTTTCCAAGATCGCTGTTGACATCGCGGACCGCATCCGTCGCGGGAGAGCTGGTAGCTGTCGTCGAGTATCCATTCGTAACGTTGTTCACCGGCATGTCGTGTGTCCACCTCCTAGGCTAGCAGATAAAGCAGCCCGTGTTCCAGATCCATCCTGAAGGATGGTATTATCTCCTCTGTCTCCTCCGCTCCCGAGAGGGGAGCGATCCGTCTGCGCCTCGGCTCCTCTTCGGAGCCTTCACGGCCAAAATTCCCTTTGCTGTTGTCGCGAAGGTCGACCACGAACTCGCCCAGATGAACACCCTGCTGTTCTAGATGGTTCCGCAGGACGGTTATATGGTCCTGAACAAGTTGTCGGACCTGTTCGCTGCTTACTTTAATCGAGGCCTCTACGCCTTTTGCAATCGTCACCAGCTCCACCTCTATCCTGCCAAGGGCTGGCGGGTCGATTATTATGCTGGCCGCCTGGCGCCCCTCCGACCTGAGGAAGCGCACCACGTGCTGTACTCCGTCCTCTAGGGCCTCTCCGCCCCGCCCCTGCAGCAGTGTCTCGCCCGTTGCTACGCCTGCGAACGGGGCGCTGGCGCGGGGAGAGGAGTGGGGGTTCCGGGCGGCGGCAAAAGACGCATCCGGCGAGTCCCTCTGCACGCCCTTTGCGGACTCGTCATCCTTCGTAAGGCCCTTAAGCGAGGGT
>JBAYOX010000137.1:0-5349 GCA_041678025.1 Aminobacteriaceae bacterium | reverse complement strand
TGAAGAAGATAGGAATACCGTCCCTTGGGGCGGAGGTTTCCAGCGCGGTTGCGGACCGTTTCGCTCGCGCTCCGTGGTTTGTGGTGGCGGACGAGAGCGGTGCTGTGCTCGAGTCCTTCGAGTGTACGGGGGCGGAAGAGGCCCACGGCGCTGCAACAAAGGTGCTGACGACGCTCTCCCAGAAGGGAGTTACCGTCCTGCTGGTCCCCCGTCTGGGGCCAAACGCCATCAGCTTCGCCAAGCAGGCGGGGATGAGCGCATACTGCGCGGAGGGGATGAGCGTCGCCGACGCTCTGGCGAAGCATTCTCAGGGGACTCTTGAAAAGCTTCTTTAAAAAAGGGTGTACAATAGGCGCATAAAAACACGGAAAAGAGGCGAACCTCGTTTTGACACTACCACCGAAAAGCGACAAGAAGGGGATTAAAAAAATCTACGCTGTAGGCAGCGGCAAGGGAGGCGTGGGCAAGAGCTCCGTGACGTCCCTGCTGGCCCTTGCTGCCTCTCGCCGCGGCAAGAGCGTCGGAATACTGGACGCGGACATAACCGGCCCGTCCATCCCGACCTTCTTCGGCCTGAAGACGTTCCCGTTCGGCAACGCGGAGGGGATCGAGCCGCCCGCCACCCGCACAGGCATACGCGTAATATCTATGAACCTTCTGCTGGACGACCCGGCGAAGCCGGTGATCTGGCGCGGTCCCCTGCTGGGCAACGCCGTGACCCAGTTCTTCAACGATGTCCACTGGGGCGACCTTGACGTGCTCTTTGTCGACCTCCCCCCCGGCACGGCCGACGCGGTGCTGACCGCGATGCAGACCATCCCTCTGGACGGCTTCCTTCTGGTGACATCGCCGCAGGAGCTGGCGTCGCTTGTGGTGCGCAAGGCCGCCAGGATGGCCGGGATGTTGGATATTCCCCTTGTGGGCGTGCTCGAGAACATGAGCGAGATACGCTGTCCCAACTGCGGCGAGCATATCAAGCTCTTCGGGGGCAGCCACTCGGCCGCCCTGACAGCGGAGCTGAAGGCCCCCTTCTGGGGCAGCCTCTCTCTTGACCCGCGCCTGGCCGAGCTGGGCGACGAGGGGCGCATCGAGGAGTACGACGATTCGATGGTCTTCTCCGTGCTGAACAAGGGCCTGGACGCCCTGCTGTAGGAGGCGAATTAAGAGGGCGGACCCCGGAACAGGGCCCGCCCCTTTTCTTTTGCTGTCACTTCATCTCGTACGGCCAGGCCATCGCGCCCCCCTCAAGGATGGCGATGTCCTCCCTTCCGTTACCCTTGAAGATCGCCACCGCATCCCACGCTCGTGCGGAGATCTTGCAGAAGGCCACTACCTCCCTGTCCTCCGGGACCTCGGACAGACGCCCGCGAAGCTGACCCAAAGGGATGTTGATAAAATCGTAAGGCAGGCGCCCCTGTTGGTCAAGCTCCTGCGGTGAGCGAACGTCCAGCAGCACCGGCGGTTCGTCCCCCTCCATGCGCGCCTTCAGCTCCGCGGCGGAGTAGGTCCTAACAAGGCCGTCCATCTTGTTTCGAAGAGTGTTCGCCGCGTGTGTGGTCGGGTCAAGCGCCGTGGCGAAGGGCGGGGCGTATGCGAAGTCCGCGTCGGCCAGCATATCGACGGTCATCCCCGACGATATGGCCGCGACTATCGAGTCCAGCCTCTTGTCGATCACGCCGTTACCCATGAACTGAGCGCCTAACACCCTGCGCGATCTCCTGTCCGCCACCAGGCGGATGGTCATCTCTCCCATGCCTGGCATGAAGTGAGGTCGGTCTGGCTCCTCTACCACCACGCTGACCGGGTCGAATCCGGCGGCGCGCGCCTGCTCCTCGTTCAGCCCTGTCTTGCCTATCGTCAGGTGAAAGAGCTTCAGAATCGCCGTGCCGACGACTCCGGCGAATCGGGAGGGCAGACCGGCGATGTTGTCCGCTATCACTCGCCCCTGACGGTTCGCGGTCGAGCCCATCGGCTGCCACACGGACTTCTCGGTGAGGATGTTCTTCGACTGGACGCAGTCTCCTCCGGCGTAGATGAACGGGTCGCTGGTCCGCAGGCACTCGTCGACCACGATCGTGCCGTTGGCGTGCAGCTCCAGACCCGCCTCCCTGGCCAGCGCCGTGTTCGGCCGGATGCCGACCGCCATCAGCACCATGTCCGCGGGGAGCTCGCGCTTGTCAGTCTTTACCGCCTTCACCACGCCCCCCTCGCCGACTATCTCGACGACCCTCTCTCCACCGTAGAAGCCCACGCCCTTCCGGCCAAGCACCTTCGCGACGCGCAGGCCGAAGTCCGTGTCTATCAGTGCGGGCAGCGGGGTAGGCTGTATATCCGCCACCGACACGGAGATGCCGCGGTCGGCCAGAGCCTCCACGACCTCCATGCCTATCAGGCCGCCGCCGATGATCACAGCGGACTTCACGCTTCCGGCGTCGATTGCGGACTTCATAGCCATCGCGTCCGGCATCGTCCACAGGGTGAACACGCGGTTGAGGTCGACTCCGGGAATGGGAGGTCGGATAGGGGAGGCACCGGTCGCCAATACAAGCTCGTCGTAGGGGAAGAGGCACTCCTCACCAGTGGCAGTGTTCGTCGCCTTCACGACCTTGCGCTCTCTGTCGATGCGCGTGGCCAGACAGGACGTGTGGACCGTGACGTCCTTCACGTTGCGGAAGAAGTTTGCATCGCGAACAATGCCAAGCGGTGTGCAGACCAGGTCCTTGTACTCCTTCACCACGTCTCCGACGAAGTAGGGGAAGCCGCACCCCGCCACGCTCAGATGCTCGCCGCGCTCCAGCACCGTGATATCGAACTCAGGTGCCAGCCGCGCCAATCTGGCGGCCGCCTTCGCGCCGCACGCCACGCCTCCTATTATCAGGACCTTCTTCTTGCTCATCTCAAAATCGCCTGCCTTTCGGAAGTCCGCGGCAAAATGCTGCGATGTGGCGTCGGTTATCGCCGCAGTGTGTTGTACCCCCCTATGGTATTGCAAAATTCGAAGTTTGTCCAGCTGCGCCGGTTTTCGAGACAGACGTTGACGCCGAGCTTTCTGCCGTGGTCGAGGAGACGCTTCACTCCAAGTATACTATTTTAGGGCGATCTTTTTCATATAGCAGATCAGCGGATGTACCAAGAAAAGCAGACGCGCCATGCTCTATCCGAGTTGGTGTGACCTGCGCCACATCACAGATCAAACGGACAGTAGTCCTCTCTCCCTCAGATACTCCTCCAGCAGCGACCTGGTCGCCAGCGCCTCGGTTGTATCCTGGAGCTCGACGGTCCACCATCGGCACGACGACTCCAGCACGACCTCCACGATATGCTCGACGCCCCTCATGCTCTCCAACGGCAGGTGTCTTCCCTCCTCCTTACCGTAGAAGTGAACCTCCAACAGACGCGGCAGAAAGGCGCGGGCGATCTTCTCCCCCTTAAGCTCTCCGGACTTCACCTGCTCGGAGGAGACTACGTGCCCAAGGTCCATCGTGATGGCTGAATCGGCGAATGATGCCCAGCGGAGTATGTTCTCCGGATCGCTCCCCGGACCGGCGCGCAGGTTTTCGAGGCAGACTGTGACGCCGAGCTTTCTGCCGTGGTCGACGAGGCGCTTCAGGTTCCGGGCGACCGTATCGAAGTCCAGCTCCACGCCCCTGGAGAGCCCTGCATGCACCGTGAGCACCTCGCCGCCGACCTGCGCCATTGCGTCGAGTGTGTTGCGGTGGGCGTCGAATGCGGCTTGCGCGAACTCGGGGCGTGCGTCGCCGAACTCAAGGCCGAAGTAGCGCGTGTGGTAGCGCACCGGGACGTCCCGGCGACGGAATTCGGCCGTATGGACGGGCAGAAGCTCCAAACGTTCCGGGTCGGGGGTGTACTCCAGCGCAAAGCCGTGCTCCAAGGCCCACGGGTAGCGGCTCTCTGGGTCCGATGCCTGCGCACATAGGGCGAACGTGTGGTGCGGCGGAATTTTCATGATGTAGCCTCCTTTTGAATAGGGTCGGGCCCTGGGAATGCCGCCGCGAATAGTCTAAGATCCTCCGGATAGAAATGCAGTGAGACTTGCTCACCCAGGGAAACGGCATGAGCGGATGCAGCGCTCTCTTCTACTATCAACGGCTGTTTCGGTCCAGTGTCGATTATAAAACGGATCACGGAGCCGAGAAAAGTCGATTTCCGGACTATACCGCGTAGTTCACCCCTCTCCGGGGTAGCGAGCGCGATTTTCTCGGGCCGAAGACCACAAAGAACCGGGCCGTTGGGGAGCGCAGACTCGGGGCGAGGGAAGGAGCGCCCCATCAGGGAGAGCGTATCGACAGATAGTGTCGCAGGGATCAGATTTACTCTCCCGAGGAAGTCGGCGACGAATGGGGTTGCTGGGAGGTCATAGAGTTCGCGCGGCGTGCCCGCCTGCTCAAGCTGTCCGTCGCGGATGACGGCCACGATGTCGGCCACGCTCATTGCCTCCTCCTGATCGTGAGTGACGAAGAGAGTGGTTATTCCCAGTTCGTCGACGATGCGGCGAAGGTCGTCTCGCAGATCGGCACGCAGGCGTGCGTCGAGGTTAGAGAGCGGTTCGTCAAGAAGCAGCATGTCCGGGCTGATTACCAGCGCCCGAGCCAGTGCGACGCGCTGCTGCTGACCACCGGATAGTTCCATGACGGCACGACGCTCGTACCCGGAGAGTCGCACCAGTTGCAACGCCTTGCCAACCTCTTCGCGCACACGCTTTTCGGAAAAACGTCTGCGGCGGAGGCCGTAGGCGATATTCTCGAAGACGTCCAGGTGCGGAAAGAGCGCGTAGTTCTGAAAGACCATCCCGAGGTTGCGCTCTTTCGGAGGGAGGTCGGTGATGTCGCGTCCGTCGAGTACTACACGCCCCTCGTCCGGTTTCAGCAGACCGACGACGATGCGGAGCGCGGTTGTCTTGCCGCACCCCGACGGACCCAGCAGCGAGCAGAGCGTCCCTGACGGCACGGAAAGCGAGAAGCGGGAGAGGACCTCAGTCACGCCGTAGCTCTTTGAAACTCCCTGAAGCTCCAGTCCCGTCATAGAGTACGCCCCGAAGCCAACTCCCTTGGAATCCATGCTTCCGCTCCTTTCTTTCTTGTCAAGAGGAGGATGCCCGCCATGCCCGCCGCCGATATGGAGAGCATTACGACAGAAAGTGCCGCCGCAGTCCCTATCTCTCCCTTGTAAACCGCCTCGAAGACATCCACGGAGAGTAGCTTGGTGCCCGGTGAGATGATAAATATAAGCGCACCGACAGTCTGCACGGTGGCGACGAATGCGTGGAGCGCCGTGGCGATCATTGCCGGACGGGCGAGCGGGAGGACGATCCGAAAGAACGTACCGAAC
>JBAYOX010000136.1:0-5349 GCA_041678025.1 Aminobacteriaceae bacterium | reverse complement strand
TCGGCGAAGGAGAGCACCCGGCCTGTGAAGTGCGCAACCGGTGCGCCTGCCGCCTCCCTATGCCGGGAGAGTGCCTCCAGAGCCGATGCTAGCGCGCACCCGGCAACGTCCCTCATCTCGTCGAGCACTCGTGCCGGGGTCTTGGAGACCGTGAGGATGTTGTAGCAGGCGATAGCCCTCTCCGGTATCGTGACGGAGTAGTTCCTGACCAGGTCGCGAAAGCGCAGGCAGGCTGCGGGAGGGAATCGCTCGCCGTCGTGAGCCTCGGCAGTCTCGGGCGCTCCTTCCAGGATCATCGAAAGATGCGCAGTCAGTAGCGAGGAGCTGACTCCATCGTAGTAGTCACCGACGTGAGCCTCGCGCCCGGCGCATAGGAAGAAGGGCATTATCTTGCCGATAGTCCCGACGTACAGACCAGTCTCGACTCCGCGGCCGCCGACCGACGGCTCGGCGTTGAGGCAGGCGACGTAGTCCACCCCCCACTCCTCGCGCAGCCGCACCAGCCAGGGGACCGCGCCCCTCATGCCGGCGGAGCTGTTCTCCTCGTCCGGGACGGCCAGAAAGAGGACGTTCGCCGGGAACTCATCAAGGCGCGAGATCTCTCCCAGCAAACACATCTCCAGCGCGATACCCGACTTCATGTCCGACACACCCCGCCCGAACAGGTAGTCGCCGTTCGCGAGATCGGCCCTGGCCTCGTCCGGTATCTCAAGCTCCCCCACGCGCCTCGTGTACTCCTCGGGGGAGAATGCCAGGTGCTTCAGCCATCCGCAGGCCTCAGCGTCGACCACGTCGAAGTGGCCGGTGATGACGACCGTCCTTTCTGTCGCGGGGACGCTCTTCACCAGGGCCGCCACGGCGCTTCTGCCCAGCATGTCCCCCTCGATCGGGAGCAGGCGCAGGTGCGAGGGGTTTCGACGGAAGTAGTCGAGCTCCCCCAGAGTCCTTGCTATGAACTCCGCGGCGCGGTTCTCCTCCACCGAATACGATACGCTCGGAATCGAAACTAGATCGAGCAACAGGCGGTACAGATCCTTTTCATTCAGGGAGAGCACTGGCTAGACCTCCTTCGGAATCGCTTCCTCGGACTCGCCTTGCTCGAGTTCGGCCTGCTTCGGACGGTCAAGCCAGACGTACATCCTGGGCGGAGCTATCTTTATCCCCTGCTTCTCGAACAGGGATACCAGGCGGAAGCGGATGTCGCTGCACACCTTCATGCCGGACGCGTTGCCCATGTCTATCCACAGGTAGAGGGTGAACTCAAGGGCGTTCGTCCCGATATCGCCGAAGACCACGAACGGCTCGGGGTTCTTCAGCACGCGGGTATGGTCGGTGGCCGCCAGCAGCAGCAGCTCCTCCACCTTTCGGACATCGGAGCCGTGAGCAACACCCACCTTGACCATCGTCCTGATCTTCTTGTCCGTGAGGGTCCAGTTGACGATCTTGTTGTTCAGGAAGTAGCTGTTGGGCATCAGCACGTCTATGTTGTCGAAGGTCTTTATGCGCGTGGCGCGGCTGCCTATCTCCTCCACCGTAGCGAACTGCCCGTCGATATCGATAATATCCTCGACCCTGATGGGCATACTGAACATGATTATGAACCCGCTTATCAGGTTGTTGAAATAATCCTGTGCGCCGAATCCGATACCGATCGCCAGGGCGCCACCGAGAAAAGCGAAGGCCGTGAGAGGTATTCCGACCAGGTCGAGTGCCACCAGGATGAAGGCCCCCATCAGGACGAAGAAGAGGATCCTCTTGCCGGCCATCCTGGCCATGTTGTCCATACCGAGCCGGGCGAAGAGGGTGTCGCTCAAAAAGTCGGTCAGCCTGCCGCTCAGCAGAAAAGCGCCCAGGAAAAGGCCCACAGCCAGCGAGAGCTTCCATACCGTGATGTCAAAACCCTCGCCCGACCACAGTATAATATTCCAGAAGGCGAGAAATCGTTCTTTGCCGAAAGCCGTCACCCTCTCGGCTATGTTCACCGCGTCGATATGGTCGTTTATCTCCTCTTCCAGTCGACTGTACTGGTTGAACATCGGAAAGACCGACGCCATGGTCGCGTTGGCCGCCTCCGCCGTGCGGTGCAGAAGGTCGATCCGGGAACGAATTCGTGTTGCTACCGCCGTTACGCTCCTGTTATCCTCCAGCTCCTTCTGGGCTGCGGCGATCTCGGTCTGTATAGAAGAGGCGCTTCTCTGGCGGACCATGAGCACATTTTCAAGGTTCTTCTGGCGTGCCTGTGCCTCGCTCCTGATGTCCCAGATATCTTGCCCCTTGAGGCTCCCCTCCAGCAGCGCGTATCTTGCGCCCCAGATCCGCTACTCCTCCTCAAGGAACTGCACCTCCTGTTCCGCCTGCTCAAGCGTCGTCTGAGCCAGCTGGAGGGCGGCCTGCTGTTCGGCGACCCCGGCCTGGGCGAGCTGGCGTTCCTTGTCGCTGCGTGCGGTGGTGAGAGCGCCCTGTCTCCTGGTCAGAGACTGCCGCGCCTTTTCCCTGTCCTCTCTGAGCGCAGGCAGCTTCTCCCTGGTCTGCGACAGTCGGTCATTAAGACCGAGCAGGCGCTCGTCACGGTCCTTCTCGTCGAATACCAGGAACTCCTTGACGTGAGACAGTTCTCTTATCAGTTCGTCTCTCTCCGCCTGTGCCCGGCTCTGAACGATCTTCTGCGCCTCGATGCTGATCTTCTGCGCCTCGCGCGAGACCTGCACCGACTCCAGGTCGGCGTCCGCCTCCGTAAGGAGCAGCGACCTCTTCAACCGCTTGGCCCCCTCCGGTGGCTCGGGCTCCTTCAACAGGGCCTGGTAGCGCTCCGCCAGCTTCTGCTCCTGCTCTTTAAGCGATGCAAGGTTGCTCTCGGAGAGCCGTATGCTGGACGTCGTGGAATCGAGCTTGTGCGCGGCCGTCTCGAAACGGTTGAGCATATCCTCATACTGCGAGAGATTGAAGCGCGGCTTGGCGACGGCGGTTGTCTCGATCTTCTCCACCGACGACGGCGTATCGTTATCCGTCTCTTCAAGCCTATCGAGGACGGTCAGATACCTGGAGTAAACGTTCTGCAACGAGCCGAGGGCCACCAGAGCCCTTCGTATGTCCTCCTCATCCACCAAGTGCTCCTCGAACATCACATCCTTCTCGGAGACTATCGAGTCGATCTCCCCCTGAATCTCGGCTATTCTCTCGTTTACAGCCTGCTTCGTAAGGCCTTCGTACGGCGTCTTCGCGACCTCGGACTGAGCGACGACGGGCGTCGCCTCTGTTGCAGCGTCCTTCTCCCCCTCGGCCATGACGGGGCCGGGGGCACCGAACGCGATTATCGCCGCACATGCCAGTACGGCAAGACCCGAAGCAAAAACCGACCGGACTCTCCTCATCGACACCGCCTCCTCGCCACATTTACCAGACAAGGCGGGAGCCTCCCCCCGCCTTGTCCGCTTGAATCCATCAAAAAAGTGCTCCCGGCGGAATCTAAATCTCCTCGCCGGGGAAGAACTCCCTCATGATATCGGCCACGTGTTGCATCTCCTTGATCTTCACCACGTTAGACCCGCAGAAGAAGAGCCCCTCCTCCCAGTTGCCGCGGAAGGAGTCTATCAGGGCCTGCGCGATACAGAACGTCTCCTTCTCCGTCTTGTAACGGCAGTGGGTCAGGCAGTTGGCCATGCAGGGCTTGCTCTTGACGTCCCCTTCAAGGTACTGCCTCACGAAGGGGGAGTTCAGCGCCCTTCCGGGAAGCCCGGCGGGGCTGGCGATTATCACAACGTCCTCCTCCGTCGCGTCGATATAGGCCTGCTTGAAGCGATCGGACGCGTCTCCCTCGAAGGTGCAGGCGAAGCGAGTCCCTACCTGCACTCCCTTAGCGCCGAGGGAGAAGACATTCAGCATGTCGTCCCGCCCCCAGATCCCACCCGCGCCTATAACCGGGACATCGTTGCCGATCTCTCTCTCTACGAACTCGACCAGCTCCGGAATGACTCGTTCCAGGGAAAACTGTTCGTCGTCCACCTGATCCATCTTGGTGACCCCAAGGTGTCCTCCGGCGTACTTCGGCGTCTCCATCACGAATCCGTCGGGAACCCTGCCGTAGGTCTTCTCCCAGCGCCTTGTGATCAGGGCCGCCGCCTTCATGGAGCTGACTATCGGCACAAGGGCCACATCGGGGTAGTCGCGCGTGTACTCGGGCAGCCTCAGCGGCAGGCCGGCACCGGATATTATCACGTCGACGCCCCCCTCGCAGGCCGACCGTGTCTGCCTGTCGTAGTCCGTCAGGGCCACCATGCAGTTTACCGCTATCACGCCACCCGGGCCCGCGATCTTTCGTGCGTCGGCGATGGCCTCTTTTACGGCGATCTGATTCGCCTCGAAATAGTTCTTGCCGTTGTAGTGGGGAGAGTTCGCAGCAAGCCCCACGCTGGCTATGGTACCCACTCCGCCGCATTTTGCCACGTGTCCCGCAAGACTCGGGCCCGAAATGGCGACGCCCATGCCGCCCTGAACAAGCGGAAAGCGGGGCGTGTGCTTCCCAAGCTTTAGTACCGGAAGTGTTGTGCTCAAAAAAAACTCTCTCCTCTGCAAAGTGTTCCGCCACTGCTCGCCATAAAGGCGAAGACATGGCCACGACGTCCCATTCTATACTATATACAAGGATACAGGCAATAGTATTTTTTAGATACCTGCCGCAGGGAGCGGTGGTCGGCGACTATTCGTATGGACAGTGGGTTAAAATCGGCATATAATCCTCAGATAGTTATACCGTCCGTTCACCCATCCGTCCGACCGCGACGGATTGAAATAGCTCCGCAAAGTCAAATTTCCGCATGGAGGGGAGATACCATGTTCACCATCAAGGAGTTTCTGGAAAGCGAAGTGAAGCCTGCACTCGGGTGTACCGAGCCCGGAGCGGTGGCCCTTGCCGTCGCCCGGGCGAGAGAGGAGCTGTCAGGACCGGTCGATAGCGTGTTCGTTACGGTCAGCGACAGCATCTACAAGAACGGCATGGACGTGGGCATTCCCGGGACCGAGGGGCTTAAGGGCAACAACGTGGCTGCGGCCCTCGCCGTTGTCTGCGGCCGTTCGGAGTACGGCCTCGAGGTCCTGAAGGATTGCGGCGCTGACAGGGTAAAGGATGCTATGGCTCTGTTGGAGAGAGGCGCGATCAAAGTCGTCCCGGATATGGACCGTCACGGGGTGTACGTCGAGGCGCTGCTTCGCGCCTCGGGAGACGAGGCTGTCTGCCGCATCGAGGGTACCCACACTAATATCGTAGAGGTCGTCCTGAACGGAACCGTACTCTTCTCCGTTGCCCCCTCCGAGGAGGATAAGCCGGGCAGGAGCATACCGGACGAGGTTGCG
>JBAYOX010000135.1:0-5357 GCA_041678025.1 Aminobacteriaceae bacterium | reverse complement strand
GACTACAGGGGGCAGCGCAAGATGATGGAGCTGGTCAAAAAGCTGAATGAGGCGGGGCGGACGGTGGTCATGATCACCCACACTATGTGGGTTGTGGCGGAGTACGCTCACAGAGTGGTCGTGATGAGGGAGGGGCGGATTGCTATGGATGGCCCTGTACGCGAGATATTCGCAAGGGAGGACGAGCTTAGTGACTCTCAGCTCTGTGCTCCTCATATGATCTCAATGAGCAACATGCTTGGGAAGACGCTTCTCTCCGTAGAGGAGATGCTGTTCTGCGCAGGAGGTAAGAGGTGATGGACATGTTCCTTTACATCGACAGGGACTCCTTCGTCCACAGGCTCGACCCGCGAACCAAGCTGCTGCTTCTGCTCATCAGCTTCATACTTGGCCTCTGTATAAAGAGCCTTACCTTTCTGCTGGGGCTTCTTGCAGTCGTTCTGATGTACGGTGCGGCGGGAGGGGTGCTGGCCAACCTCCGGCGAATCAGGGTGGTCCTTCTGATGATAGCGCTCTTCTCCATAGCAATCTGGACGATTTCTATTCCTACGGAACCTCGCTTTCTGATTTTCTCGCTGGATGGATTAAAATACGGGATACAGGTGGCGCTCAAGACGGATCTGATGATTATCTCGGGCATGATATTTCTCAGCGCCACCAAGATCGAGGAGATCGCCGAGGGGCTTGTCAGGCTCAGGATGCCTTACAGGGCGGCTTTCGCATTCTCGACGGCGATCAGGCTCGTCCCGATGATTGTGGCGACAAGCTTCACCATCATTCAGGCGCAGAAGTCGCGCGGACTGGATCTTGATTCCGGGTCGGTTGTGCAGCGGATCAGAAGGCATGTGCCGCTTGTGGTCCCGGCATTCGTCTCGGTGATAAGAGGTACGAACATCTTCGCAATGGCGCTTGAGTCCAAGGGCTTCGGGTATAGCGACAGGCGTACGACCCTGCTGGATCTGAGGATGGGCGGGTACGACTGGCTGATGATAGCGGGCGCGCTGCTCTCCGCCTCGGTCGTTTTTCTTCTCAGCGAATCTGTGGCGTACGGGGCCACGCTCGTTTCGGGAGGTTTTTAACCTTGTGACGATGACCGGGGAATGCACCGGTCCAGTACTTCAAATTAAGGAGTGATACGTATGAACGAAGTGTTTGCAATGTGGAAGAAGACGAAGATGGTAGTGCTTGTCGCGCTGAGCGCGGGGCTTTACGCGGCCCTGCTGATTCCGTTCAAGGGGTTCGTGCTCATCCCGGGTATCACCGAGTTCCGCCCGGCTAGCGTCCTGCCGGTGGTGCTGGGGCTCCTCTTCGGACCGGCCGGCGCGTGGGGGGCCGCCATCGGCAACCTGATAGGCGACTTCTTCGGCTCCCTCGGCGTTGGCAGCCTCTTCGGCTTCATCGGGAACTTCATGTTCGCCTACGTTCCGTACAAGCTCTGGCTAGGCCTTGGGCTTGTCCCAAGGGACGATTTGGCGCCAGACCTCAAGAGCACAAGAAAGATCACGGCCTTCTCCGTAGTCGCCATTCTCGGGGCCCTGGCCTGCGCGTTGGTGATTGCGTGGGGGCTTGAGATACTCAGGCTGGTCCCGTTCGCCGCCCTCGGCAGCATTATATCTCTGAACAACGCCCTCCCGGCTTTGGTGCTCGGGATACCAATGATGATAGTGCTCTATCCGAGGATTAAGAAGTGGGATCTGCTCTGGACGGACATAATGAACCCCGAGGACGTGCCCATTCCCGGCGGTCTGTCCAGGATCAGCTCGATTCTTATGGCTCTTTTCATAATCACGGGCCTGTTCGGAGGCTTTGTGGCCGCCTTCAAGGCGGGGCAGGGCTTCCTGTACGAGGGCTTCGGGACGGGAGGAGACGTGGGCTCCATGGGGGTCATCCTGATCGCCGGGGTAGGTACCATCGGCCTGGTGTTCTCCTCCTTCATCCAGACGATGCCCTCGGATAAGAAGTAAGGAGGCGTAGATCGATGAAGACGAGCAAACTAGTTATGATTCCGGGGCCAACCCCGGTGGTGAGGTCTATACAGGATCAGATGGCGAGGGAGACAGTCGCGTTCGGCGATGCTGCCTTCGTTAAGGATTTCTCCGAGGTTGTGGCGGATCTGAAGGCTATGTGGAGGTGCGACGGGGAGACGTTCGTTGTTGCCGGTTCCGGTACGATGGGGATGGAGATGGCGCTGGCGAATACCACGAAGCGGGGTGACAGCGTTCTGATCTGCTCGAACGGCTACTTCGGCGACCGGTTCATCGACATGTGCGAGAGGAAGGGGCTGAACGCCGAGGTTCTGTCTGCCGAGTGGGGCTCGTCCGTGACCCCGGAGATGGTGGAGAGGGCGCTCTCATCCGGGGCTTTCAGCGCCGTCACAGTTACGCATGTGGAGACCTCGACAGGCGTCGAGGCACCGATTGCCGCCATCGGAGATGTCATGAAAAAACACCCCGAAACCCTTTACATAGTGGACGGAGTCGCGGCGTCGGGAGGCGCGGAGCAGTACATGGACTCAATGGACATCGACGTGCTGCTCACCTGCTCGCAGAAGGCCTTCGGAGTAGCACCCGGCCTGACTATGCTCTGGGCGAGCAGAAAAGCTATGGACAGGCGCGCTACTCTGGGCGCGATCCCCGAGTCATACGTAGACTTCGACAAGTGGCTCCCCGTGATGCACGACCCTTCGAAGTACTGGGGGACGCCTGCGATCAATCTGATCTGGGCCCTGAAGGAGTCGATCAGGATAATGAAGGAGGAGGGGCTGGTCGAGCGCTACGCGAGACACGGAAGAGTCGCCTCTTCCGTAGCGTCTGCAATGGAGGCTATTGGCTTCACGGTTGCCGCCCAGAACCCGTTCAGGGCGTCCACCCTTTCGGTGTTCTTCTACCCGGAGGGGGCGGGCATAGACGACGCGAAGTTCCGCAGCGTACTGGCGGACGAGGGTGCACAGACAGCCGGATGTCTCGGTGCCTTCGCCGGAAAGGGCTTCCGCATGGGGCACATGGGCAATATCGACAAGCACACCCTGGTGTCCGCCGTAGCGGCGATAGAGAGGGCCTGTGTCAAGTGCGGCCATCAGGTGGATCTGGGTAGGGCGGTCGGAGTTCTGCAAAGAGGCCTGCTGAACGAGTAGCGGCCCACGGAAGAGGTCACGAAGACGCCGCCCCCGGGAAGACCGCAGGCGGCGTCTTTGGTCAGGCTGCGGCTCTTCCTAGCCCTGTGCTGCCTGGCAGAGCCGGGCTAATCCCAGCCCTCCAACCCGTCCGTCCAGTTAAGCCGCTCTATCGCCAGGTACCCGTCCATACGTGAGATTATCTGGATTCCGCAGTAGTCGATGCGAAGCGAGAAGAGCTTCTGCCAGGGAATATCTAGCAGTGTGAAGAGGATCGTCTTGATGACGCCGGCGTGAGCCACCACCAGAAGGTCTCCACTCTCGCGCTCCAGCAGTTCGGAAAAGGCCGGCATTACCCTGTCCCGCAGGTCGATGAAGCTCTCACCTCCCGGAGGACGAAAGCCAGCGAAGTCCCTGCCGCGCTCCGCGAAGAGCTCCGGATCGTTCCGCGCAAACTCCCTTATCGAGCGGAGCTCCCACTCGCCGAAGGAGATCTCTCGCAGCGCGGAGAGCTCTTCGAAGGGGGCGTCTCTTCCCACGGCGATTATCTCAGCCGTCTCTCTCGCGCGCCTCAAACCGCTGTGCAAGACCCGGTCGAACGCGAGTCGGGATAGCGATCGGGCAGCGCTTGCGGCCTGCCGCCTCCCCTCAGCCGACAGAGGCAGGTCCGTCCAGCCGAGGAAGCGCATCTCCTCGTCGGGCAGGTCGGGCTTTCCGTGACGCACCAGATATATAGTGGATTCCATACAAAGACTCCCCTCCCGCAAAGGCTTATTTTACCGTCTTTAAGGTACAATAACAGACAAGGTGATTTCTCGAAAGGAGAATTGAGGAAATGAAGGAAAAGAAAGAGGGCAAGGTCATAGTGGTCACCCTGAAGGCCTCCGCAGCGGTTCGCGAGGCGATCGAGGAGGGGCTCGACGGAACGGCGGCCGCCGTTTACCTTGATGACATCCCGGAGGAGAGACGGGCGGAGGTGCTGTCCTCTGCGAACGCGATAATGCCGTTCTTCTTCAATAAAGAGGTGCGCGAGAGCGAGTACGGGATGCTTGATGACGTCGAGCTTTTGCAGTCGGTATCTACCGGGCTTGAGTTCCTCCCGTTCCGGAAGTTACCTGAGAAGATGATCCTCTCCTGCAACGCGGGCGGCTGGGCACCGCAGATCGCCGAACACACGGTGGCTCTGTTGCTGGCTCTTACCAGGCGCATTGTGCCTCTGCACAACGACTTGGCCAGGGGGGTCTTCGGCAGGGATGCCTATTCGCCCGCCAGCCTGCGCGGAAAGGTGCTTACGGTCGTCGGATACGGCGGAATCGGCAGGCATACGGCGGAGCTTCTGAGGGCCTTCGGCATGAAGGTGTACGCGCTCAACACCAGCGGCCGGACGGAGGACCCGGTGCAGTTCATGGGCACCCTCAAGGATCTCCCCGAGATACTGCCGGCAACCGATGTCCTGCTCATGTCTCTTCCTCTCAATAGGCACACGAAGGGGATAATCGGTGGCAAGGAGCTGGCTTTTATGAAGCCGAACGCGATTCTCCTCAATGTCGCGAGGGCGGCGCTGGTGGTCGAGGAGGATCTATACAGGCATCTGAAGGCCAATCCCGAGTTTCAGGCGGGTTTCGATGTGTGGTGGAAGGAGCCGACCTGGGGTGGCGGACCGTTTGCTCTCGACCACCCCTTCATGGAGCTCACCAATATCGTCGGATCTCCGCACAACTCCAACCGCTGCGAGGGCGATCTTGCGAACGCCTCAAGGGCGGCTGCTGCCAACGCTGCGGCGTTTTTCAGAGGAGAGAAAATCGGCGGGATAATCAGAAGAGAAGACTATATCGAGGACTGAGGAGGGGGAGTCACGATGCCGAGAGTTTCAATAGCCACGTTCAACGTGAACTCAGTCCGGGCACGTATGCCGATTCTTCAGAGATGGCTTGCGGAGAGCGGTGTGGACGTGTTGTGCCTGCAGGAGACTAAGGTGGTCGACGAGGACTTCCCCGTCGAGGCCTTCGAGCAGATGGGGTATAGGGCCGTATTCAGGGGTGAGAAATCCTACAACGGAGTGGCGCTGCTCACAAAGGAGACTATGGAGGGCTTCGCAATCGGTTTCGGCGACGGGGAGGAACCGGAGTGCGACACCCGAGTTATACGCGGTCGTATCGGAGACTTCTTCTTCATCAACACCTACGTGCCCCAGGGAAAGGCCATCGACCACGATGACTACGTCTTCAAGCACCGCTTTCTTGAG